>JAJPJN010000161.1 GCA_021324185.1 Terriglobia bacterium
CCGTAAACAGCGCCGCGGAGGCGTTCGGACAGGCCGCCACACAAGCGCCGCAGCCGATGCACGCCGCCGCATCCATGGCGCGATCGGCCGATTCCTTGGGAACCAGAATCGCATTGCCGTCGGGCGCGCTGCCGGTTGATACCGAAATATAGCCGCCGGCTGCAATGATGCGGTCGAATGCGCGGCGATCGACGATCAAATCTTTGATCACCTGGAACGGGCGCGCGCGCCACGGTTCGAGCAATAGCTCCTCGCCATCTTTGAAGTGACGCATGGTCAACTGGCAGACGGTTGTAGCAGGCAGCGGGCCATGCGCGATGCCGTTGATCATGAAACCGCACGAGCCGCAGATTCCCTCGCGGCAATCGTGTTCGAACGCAATCGGATCCTCGCCGCGCTCGATGAGTTGTTCATTGAGGACGTCGAGGCACTCGAGCATGGACATGTCCGGATTGACATTGTCCACCGGATAGGAGACGAATTTGCCCTTCTTTGTGCCTCTTTGCTGGCGCCAGACTTTAAGCGTGATGCGCATCTATTTGTAGCTCCGCTGGCTGGGATGGACGTACTCGAATTCTAACGGCTCTTTGACTAGATCTTCGCGGTTTCCATAGCCGCGATAAGCCCAACAGGCCACGTATGAGTAGTTTTCGTCATCGCGCTGCGCCTCACCGTCCGGCGTCTGATATTCCTCGCGGAAGTGGCCGCCGCAGGATTCATTGCGTTCGAGCGCATCTACGCACATCAGTTCGGCGAGCTCGAAGAAATCGGCTACGCGGCCCGCTTTTTCGAGGCTCTGATTGAGATCGTCGCCGCTGCCCGGCACTTTGACATTTCGCCAATACTCTTCGCGCAGATCGCGGATTTCGTGAATCGCTGTCTTAAGGCCTTCGGCCGTCCGCGACATGCCGCAGTAGTCCCAGACGATCTTTCCGAGCTCGCGATGAAACGAGTCAACCGTGCGCTTGCCATTAATCGATAGCAGCTTCTGGATGGTCTGCTGCACGCAGGCAACGGCGTTACGAATTTCCGGATGGGAGGGGCTGATGGCTTCGAGCTTATTCGTTGCCAGATAATCGCCCACCGTGTAGGGCACGATGAAATAGCCGTCCGAAAGACCCTGCATCAGCGCGCTCGCGCCCAGGCGATTGGCGCCGTGGTCGGAGAAATTCGCCTCCCCGATCACGAACAAACCAGGGATGGTGCTCATCAGGTAATAGTCCACCCAGAGGCCGCCCATTGTGTAGTGAATGGCCGGATAGATTCGCATGGGCACCTGATAAGGATCTTCGTCCGTGATGCGTTGGTACATGTCGAACAGGTTGCCGTAGCGGTCTTCGATCGCCTTGCGCCCGAGGCGGCGGATGGCGTCGGAAAAATCGAGATATACGCCCAAGCCGGTTTCGCCTACGCCCCGGCCTTCGTCACAGACATACTTCGCGTTGCGCGATGCCACATCGCGCGGCACCAGGTTGCCGAAGCTTGGATAGCGCCGCTCCAGATAGTAATCGCGCTCGTTTTCAGGAATCTGATTGGGAGGACGCTTGTCGCCTTTCTTGAGAGGCACCCAGATGCGGCCGTCATTGCGAAGGGATTCGCTCATGAGCGTAAGCTTCGACTGATAATCCCCGGAAACGGGAATGCACGTCGGGTGAATCTGGGTGAAACACGGATTGGCGAAAAGCGCGCCGCGTTTGTGAGCGCGCCAGCAGGCGGTGACGTTTGAGCCCTTCGCGTTGGTCGAAAGATAGAAAACGTTGCCGTAGCCGCCGGTTCCCAGAATGACCGCGTCGCCTAAATGGGTATCGATTTCGCCGGTGACGAGATTGCGCGTGACGATGCCGCGCGCGTGGCCGTCGATGACGATCAGATCGAGCATCTCCGTGCGGGGATACATCGTGACCGAGCCGGCCTGCACCTGGCGTTCCAGCGCCTGATAGGCGCCGAGGAGAAGCTGCTGGCCGGTTTGGCCCCGGGCATAAAAAGTACGTGAGACCTGCGCCCCGCCAAACGAGCGATTGGTGAGCGTGCCGCCTTATTCGCGCGCAAACGGCACGCCTTGCGCGACACATTGATCGATGATGTGTACGCTGATCTGCGCGAGGCGGTAGACATTGGCTTCGCGCGAGCGGAAATCGCCGCCCTTCACGGTGTCGTAAAAGAGGCGCCACACGCTATCGCCGTCGTTTTGATAATTTTTGGCAGCGTTGATGCCGCCTTGCGCGGCAATGGAGTGCGCGCGCCGGGGCGAATCCTGAAAACAAAAGCAACTGACCTGGTAGCCGAGCTCGCCGAGGGTGGCTGCGGCTGAAGCTCCTGCCAGCCCCGAGCCCACGACGATGAGACGGTGCTTGCGCTTGTTGGCCGGATTCACCAGCTTCATTTCAAAGCGCGCCTTGTCCCATGCGTCCTGGATAGGACCGGAAGGCGTTCTCGACCGGAGTTCCATTTACTTAACCAGACCCAACATAATGCTCACCGGTATCGAAATATAGCCGGCCGCGATGATGATGGCCACCACTGCCGCTGTTTTCTTCAGGATTGGAGTGTGCCGCGGATGATTGATGCCGACGGATTGAAACATGCTCCAGGCGCCGTGCCGGATATGAAACGCCAGCAAAATCATGGAGAAGATATACCAGGCG
>JAJPJN010000076.1 GCA_021324185.1 Terriglobia bacterium
AGATTGAAAGATAGCTCGCCAGACCGAGAAAACCGCCGAAGGTTAAGCAATACAGGAAACAAAACCACGCCGCATCGGCTTCTCTGAAGACCGCCTTGTAATCGGCGAGCGTCTTGCGCGCTGCTTTCTGCGGTGCATCGCGCGCTATCACAAAAAACAGCATCCAGACCAGCGCCACCGGAATCATTGCGATACCGAAGACAGATCGCCAGCCCATCATCTGCGCAATGCGCGGCGCAAATAAAGTCGCAAGCAGCGTGCCTGAATTGCCGGCGCCGGCAATACCCATTGCCAGACCTTGATATTCGGGCGGATACCAGGCGCTCGCGAGCGGCAGCGCAGCGGCAAAACTTGCGCCCGCAACCCCCAGCAGCAATCCCAGCGCAAGAAAATCGTGATAACGCGACGCCAGCCGCCACGCTACGAATAGCGGAACCAGCGTGAACGCCAGTCCTAATAGCCCCGTCTTGCGGCCGCCCATTCGCTCCGTCAAAAATCCCAGCAGCGGCCGAAAAAAGCAGCCGCCGAGCGATGGAAGCGCCGCCAGCGTTCCTTTCTGGGCCGCCGAGAGATGATAGGCCTCTCCAATAAACGGCCCCAGCGGACCCAGCAGCACCCATACCATGAAGCTGACGTCGAAATACAGAAATGCTGATAGTAATGTCGGCGCATGGCCGGCACGTCTAAATTCGCTTAGAGACACTTTTCGCCCCTCTGCCGGAAAATCGAATTGAAAAACAGTTTCGCGGACGGTGCGAAGAAGCGAACGGGGGGAAGATACAGCCGCGCAGCGCTGCACGGCTGAAGCTTCAGATTAGCCGGGAATTCCCGAAAAAGCAAGCGGAATCCCCTCGCGCCGTACGCTGAGCGGCTTGTTGCCTGCTAGCGCGTCAATTTGTGAATGTAGAGCGCCACGCGGCGCGTCTGTTCCACCTGGCGGGTAAGGTTGATCGATTCACCCGGCGCGTGCGCGCCACTGCCGTATGCGCCTAAACCCGAAATACTCGCCACATAGGGAGCCACAAAGGAAAGATCGCCGGCGCCCCGGTGCGCCGGGTCGAACGGCTCCATATTCTCCATGCCCAGCTCGCGGTTCACTTCGTTCAGCTCATGCAGTAACTCGCGATTCGCGTCCGTTTCCGGCATGGAAGGATAACCTTCTTTGAACGTGATCTCTCCGCCGGTACCTGGAAGATGCTGCGCCACGATGCGCCGCATCGCATCCTGCACGCGATGGTACTGTTCATCGGTCACCGTGCGGATGTCACCCACGGCTATGGCTTGCGCCGCAACCACGTTGGTCTTGCCGGTAGCCGTTGCTGTCGCGGTTGCTGCATCGTAGCTCGCCGAAGTACCGCCGGCAATGACTCCGACGTTATAAGTTAAGCCGGGCTCACGCAATTCTTTATCGAAGCGCGACAAAATGCGGGCCATCTCGTAAATTGCCCCGTCTCCTACGCCTTGACTGAACACGCCGCTCGAGTGCGCCGCTTTCCCGGTCGTCTTGAGTTCCCAACTGTAGGCGCTTCGCCGTGAGATGGACGCGGCATCGTGGCCGTGTGTCTGCACCCCACCCTCAAATTCCAGCGCTGCATCGCTTTGCTTACCCGCCGCAATCAAATCGCGCCGCGCAACGGACAACGGCTCGCCCGGACGTTCTTCATCGCCCGTGAGAAACACGGTAATCGTAGTCCCATCCAGATCGTGATTTTCATTCAGCGCTTTCAATGCGCCCAGCATGATCACCAGGCCGCCTTTCATGTCCGACGAGCCCGGCCCGGTCGCCTTCCCCTCGCCTGTGCGCTCGAATTTTTGAAACGGGCTGTCCGGCTCAAAAACCGTATCCATGTGACCGATCAGCAGCACCCGTTTCCCATGCGTGCCTTTGCGCTCGCAGACCAGGTGTCCCGCGCGATGAACCTCTTCCATCGGAATGAAGCGGCAGGCGAACCCGAGCGACTCAAATTGCGGCCGCAGCACAGCCGCCACTCGCCGCACGCCTTCCGGATTCAACGTGCCGCTGTTGATATTGACCAGCTCTTCCAGCAGTTTTTCTTCCGCAAGAGCATCCGCGTTTACAGCAGCAACTATTTTCTGCTCAGCCGACGTGAGGCTTTGCGGAATGGCACACACGGGCAGCAATAAAAACAGCGCAAAGGGCGCGATCGCGCGCCGCCACTTCGACATGCCCGTTAGTTTATCGAGCGTGCGCGCTCGATAATCGCTTCTACCAAAGCGCTCATATTGTGAACACCGGCTTCAGCTTCAACCGTCAGCCCGAACTCCCGGATCTTTGCCGAAGTGACCGGGCCGATGCTGGCTAGCTTCGATTTCTGTACGATATCGGTGCCGGCAAGATTAACAAGATTCGTTACCGCGGAGGGGCTGGCAAACGTGATCCAATCCGGATATGGCTGCTGGAACACGCTCCGAACCAGCTCCATTGCACCGGGCGGCAGGACATTACGATAGGCCTCCACAACGTCGACCTGAGCCCCGCGTTGCCGGAGCGCGGGCGCAACGACATCGCGCGTCACCGCGGCGCTCGGAATCAGAATATTGGGACACGCGGTTTCGCCTGCCGGCAAGCCCAAGGCTTCAACCAAACTTTCCGCCACATAGCGTTCCGGCATTACACTCACGTGCAGGTGACACGCCTCCGCTGCTTCGCGCGTTCCGCTGCCGATAACGGCGATGCGAGCCCGGCATATCTTTTTCATTCGCCGCAACTCTTGCGCAAAAGCGCTCACCGCATTGGCGCTGGTAAAAATGATCCAGTCGTATTTATCGGACCGCGCAGCCGCGCGCAACGGCTCGGGGTTGCTGGGTGGCGCGATGGCGATTACCGGCACCAGCAGCACTGCAGCGCCCTGCTCGCGCAACAGATGCGCGAGTTCTTCAGCCTGATGCGCCGCACGCGTCACTACAATGCGCAAACCCTCGAGCGGCGTCATGGCATGCTTTCGACCAGAAGTTCGGCCGCGCCCCGCTGCAACAGGCGTTCAACGATGCGATGTGGTTCAAGCGCCGCTCTTTCGCGCAACAGACGCGATCCGTCGGGCGAAACAACCACCGCCGTCAAAGACCATCCAGCGCCTGTTTTCTCGGCGAAAGCACCAAGCGGCAATTGACAACCTCCGCCAAGCCCCGCAAGCACCGCTCGCTCCGCTTGAACAGCCATGCGGCTGTCGCGATCGTCAAGCGTCCGGCAGATCTCCTCCGCCACATCGCCGACGCGCGTCTGAATCGCGAGCGCCCCTTGGCCCGGAGCCGGGCAGACCTGATCCGGCGAAAGGATCTGGGCGATTTCTGCCTCCAATCCCAATCGCTTGAGACCGGCAACCGCCAGCATAATGGCGTCGAACTGGCCTTCTTTCAACTTTCGGATGCGCGTATCGACATTTCCGCGCACCGGCTCTATCGCAAGATCCGGCCGCAAATGGCGCAGTTGCGCCGCGCGCCGCCCGGAACCGGTTCCTACGCGCGCGCCCTGCTTCAGTCGCGCGAGCGTGCATCCGGCAAGCGCGTCCCGAGGATCTTCACGCTTCGGTACCGCCGCTATCGTCAGGCCTGGAGTGGCCTCGGCCGGCAGATCTTTTAAACTGTGCACCGCTACATCAACGGAACGCTCGATCAGAGCCTGTTCGACTTCCTTTGTGAACAGTCCCTTGCCACCGGCTTGTGCTACCGACGTGGTCTGGAAATGATCACCCGTCGTCTTGATGATTTCAATGCGCGTTTCGATTGCGATCGCTTCGAGTAAGCGGGCGACGTGCCTTGCTTGCCATAAGGCGAGTGCAGAACCACGCGATCCCAGCGTGAGGAAACCGGTCATTGCCGCAGCCGGAAGAGGCGGCGCACGGAGGTAACAAGTTCTTCCTGGCGGCGCATTTCCGAAATAGGCCCGTGCGCAATCTTGTTCACAATCGCGCGCGTGAGAGCTTCCACCGTGCGCTCCTGCTCTTCGGTTAACGTTCCCAGCTTGCTCCGGTAACGTTCCAGCGCTTCACGGCGAATCTCCTCGAACTGCTCCTGCAAATTCACGATTGTGGGAGCAAGTTCGCGTTCGCGCAGCCGCGCCTCCAGCCGGCTGACTTCTTCGGCTACAATTTTCTCTGCTTCCTGCGCTACTTCTTTCCGCGCCTGCAGATTCCGGCCCGTTAAGCGCTGCAAATCGTCAATATCGTAAAGGAAGGCGTGTTCTAAATCGTTTACCGCCGGATCGATGTTGCGCGGAACCGCAATGTCGATAAGAAACATCGGCTGATTTTTTCGCGCCTCGATCGCGCGCCGGACCATTTCCGGGCCAATGACGTAGCCCGGCGCCGCCGAAGACGCAATCACAATGTCCACTTCGCCCAGGCGCTGCGGGAAATTCTCATAGGGAACGATCTCGCCTCCAAATAGCTCGGCAACTTCCCGCGCCCGCTCCGCCGTTCTGTTCGCAATGAGAATTTCGGAAGCTCCGGCGCGCAATAAGTGCCGCGCCGCTCCTTCCGACATCTTGCCCGCGCCCAGAATCAGCACGCTTTTTTTATTCAGTGATCCGAAGATCTCGCGCGCCAGTTCCACCGCGGCATAGCTCACCGATACCGCGCTCTGCCCGATTTCGGTTTCCGACCGGATGCGCTTGGCCACGTTGAATGCGCGCGTCAATACCGTATCCAGAACGCCGCCGAGGAATCCGTTATCGCGCGCCTGCACGTAGGCTTGCTTGAGCTGGCCTAAGATCTGCGGCTCACCCACAATCATGGAATCCAGACTGGCGGCTACGCGAAACAGATGCCGGATCGCGTCGGCATCTTCAAAGAAGTAAAGATGCGGTTGCAGGGCTTCGGGCGTTAATCCGTCGCGCCCCGCCACCAGGCCGTCGAGCAGCGTGTCAGCGGAAACTCCGGGCGGAAGCGCAGCCGCAATCTCCACTCGATTGCAGGTAGACAGAATCAGCGCTTCCCGCACGCCGCGGCTTTGCAGCCAACCCAGCGCCTTGGGAATATCTTCGGTACGGAACGCCAGCTTCTCGCGAACCTGTACCGGAGCAGTGCGGTGATTGATGCCTGTCAGAGCCAGCTTCATCGTCCCTCAAATAATCCCGAAGCCGACGTGAGTCGCCCAGGTAATGATGGAGCAGGCCAGCACGCTAACTGCCAGCCAGGCGATCCGCCGCCCGCGCCACCCGGCTGAAACGCGCAAAAAGATCATCGCCAGGTAGAACGCCCAAGTGAATAAAAACAGTCCGATCTTCGGATTCAGCACCCATTGCGTTCCGGTTTCGATAAATGCCCAGATGACCCCCGTTGCTGTTCCCAGCGTGATGAACACAAACCCTGCATTCATCGATTGCGTGATCAGCCGGTCCAGGGTAGCCAGCGGCGGCAGGCGGTTGGCGCTTGGCGTCACCGCTTTACGTTTTAGTTGGCGTTCTTGCAGCAGGTAGTATATGGACGCCACGGCTGACAGGATTAGTGCAGCGTATCCAATCAGCACGGTCGATACATGAACGATGAGCCAGATATTGCGCACTTGCGGGCTGCTCCACGAAGTGACCGGGAATTCGGTCGCGCCGATCAAAGTCATAAAGAACACGATCGGGAAGATGCAAACGCCCAAAATGGCTACGTGGTAGTAACTGTAGGCGAGCAGGAACAAAACAGCAATCAGGAACGCGCAAATCGAGCTCGTCTCGTAAAAGTTGTTGATCGGCAGATGGCCGGTTTCGGCGCGCAGCTCCACCAACGCAACCAGGTGGAGCACGCACGCGGCGCCAAACGCGATCAACGCCGGCGTGAAAAGACGCGTCGTTCCGCGAAAGAGGTAGACCAGCGCGTACAGAAGGCCCACCGAATACAGAGCTGTGGCCGTACGCAGCCAGACAACGCTCATGAGGGGGTTCAATCCTTAGTATAGAGGCCGGGACGGGTTTCGCACTGCCGCCACGACGCGTTCAATCGCCTGAATCACCGTCTCCGGCTGGTCGATGATCACCATGTGCATGCTGTTTTCTGCCATGAATTGTTTGCTATTCCGCGAAAGCAGCAGCAATTCGCGTTGCAGCTCACGATAACGCGGCGAATCGTAGGGCGTACTGACCACAGCAACCGGTTTGTCCCCAAGCGGAAAACCGTGTGGCGCGGCCTTCTCCACTTCGGAAAAGCATTCCGCCGCCATCTCCGGAGTAGGTCTCGCGGAAATCGATAGCGCCCAGCGGTGCAGTTCCTGATCGCGCTCCGGCAATTTGCTGAAATTGCGATCATCCTCCATATCGAGCGCGATTGGCGCCTTCGAGATAAGTACCGGCGGCGTATCGACGCCTGCCATTTGCGCAGGCGCGCTCGCCGCTGGTCCAGAATTGGAGCTCGTATCGATGAACGCATGATCTACCAACACCATTCCGGCCACCTCATCCGGATGACGCGCGGCATAGAGACGCGCAACCAGACCACCAATCGAGAACCCGACCAGCACGAACGGCCGCGTGATACCCGCTCGATTGAGCCATTCATGCATCTCATTCACCCGGTCCGTGCAGTTCGGAGTGCGCCCATCCGGCAGCGGATCGCTCCAGGCCGTTCCTGCAGAATCATACGTGCAAATGCGCGTAAGCGCTGAAATCTTCGGCTGCACCAGCCCCCAATCGAATGAAAATCCACCGCTCGCTACAATTACCGCCGGGCGCCCCTCGCCTGTGCAATAAATATGAACGCGCCGCCCGCCGCCCACGTCAATCAGCTTGCCCGGCGGGGCCGGCTGGGTTCGATCCTGCCCGGCTGCTCCCTTCAGGCATGACAATAGGAGGCAGATGACGAAGGCCACTTGGCTTCTGTGCTTCATATGTGCGGGCGTAGTCGCGATAATCACTGGATGCTCCAGAACCCAGATTGGTGTACCGCCGCCGCCCTCTGCCTTTCCGCGCAATGATACCTACACTGATCTCAAAGCCGGGAGCACTCTCCGCATTGTCGTCCCGCTGCTCAAGTCAGGCGGATTTCGCGCCGCTCTTTCAGTGGGGAAAACCGAAGGCAATACGATCTCGCTTTCAGCCGCCGATTTGGTCGGATACACCACCTCCCGTTATGCCGTGACCGGTAAAGATAGCAACGTGCGGCTGAAGTTTGTCTCGGCAGAAGAGAGCCGCGACGGGAAGTCCGTCCCCCTCCCGGCCGCGCCGCCCTTACCCTTTGAGCTTCCCCACAAGACCGAACACGTCCGCCTTGTCTATCTCGTGCGCGCCAGCCAGGCTGATCACAACATGGCCATTATCGCCACAAAACGCCTCGATCTTCTGAATACTTTCACGGCGCGCCTGAAAGAGGACCCGTCCGTCTGCCATTCAAATGCCGGCATCTTTTGCGCCTGGGTGCCCGCCGGCGTCGCGGTCCGTCCGGAAGCCAACTAAGAACGCCTTCCGTTCATACTCTGGAAAGCCGCCTCGCGCAGCCTCCATAAAACCCTTGAATCCGTCCAATAGAAATTTGCTCGCCCAGAGTACGTCGCAAATTGCTACCCTTCTCCTAACCCGAGATGCAGAGCCAGACCCTCAATTCCGGCGATAACGCCTGGATGCTGACCAGCGCGGCGCTGGTGCTGATGATGACCGGCCCCGGCCTGGCGCTCTTTTATGGCGGGCTCGTTCGCAGCAAGAACGTACTCAGCACCATGATGCACAGCTTCGCGCTCATGGCGGTTGTGACAGTATTGTGGGCTGTCTACGGATACAGCTTCGCCTTCGCCTCGGGCACGCCATTCATCGGCGGTTTCGGCTATGTCTTTCTGAATGGCGTCGGCACCGCTCCCAATGCCGATTACGGTGCCACTGTCCCGCACCAGACCTACATGATCTACCAGCTCATGTTCGCCATCATCACGCCCGCTCTGATCTCAGGCGCCTTTGCCGAGCGCATGAAATTCAGCGCCATGCTCCTGTTCACCTGCCTCTGGTCCACCATCATCTACTTCCCCATGGCGCACATGGTATGGGGCAAGGGCGGCCTGCTTAACGCATTTCTCGGCGGCAAAATTCCGTGTCTCGATTTCGCCGGCGGTACCGTCGTACACATCACCTCCGGCGTTAGCGCTCTGGTCTGCGCGCTCTATCTGGGCAAACGCCTGGGCTTCCCGCGTGAACCCATGAAGCCGCACAATCTCGTCCTGAGCCTGATCGGGGCCTGCCTGCTCTGGGTTGGCTGGTTCGGTTTTAACGCCGGCAGTGCAGTTGCCGCGTCCGGTTTAGCCACCAGTGCTTTCGTTGCTACTCACTTCGGCGCCTCCGCCGCTGCCCTCGGTTGGATGTTCGCGGAATGGGCGCGCCACGGTAAACCCAGCATGCTTGGCGGCATTTCCGGAGCGGTCGCAGGCTTGGTTGCCATTACGCCTGCCTCCGGCTTTGTGCAGCCCTTCCCGGCGCTGCTCATCGGTTTTCTTGCGGGCGTCTTCTGCTTTTTCATGGTCACCACAGTGAAAGGCAGATTCGGCTACGATGACACTCTCGATGCCTTCGGCGTCCACGGCGCAGGCGGAACTCTGGGCGCGCTACTCACCGGCATATTTGCAACCAAGGCCATCAACGACGGTTTGAAAGATGCCGCCGGACACGTATTGCCCCTCGGCTGGGTCGACGGCAATCCGAAGCAGATATTGAACCAGTTGGCCGGTGTTGTCATCAGTTGGGTATTAGCGCTCGTGGGTACGTGGATCATTCTGAGGATTGTCGATGCTCTCATCGGCGTGCGCGCCAGCAAAGAGGCGGAAATCGAAGGCCTGGATATCAGCATGCATGGAGAGGAAGGCTACAATCTCGATGCATAACGACATGCTCATTCGAAGGCAGGAGCTAAGCGACTGGAGCGCCGATGAAAAAAATTGAAGCCATCATCCAACCGTTCAAATTGGACGACGTCAAAGAAGCGCTCAAGGGCATTGGTATTGATGGCATCACCATCTCCGAAGTTCGTGGACACGGCCGCCAGAAGGGCCACAAAGAGGTCTATCGCGGCATGGAGTATCAGGTCGATCTTCTGCCCAAGATCAAAATCGAAACCGTGATACCGGATTCGCGCCTCGACGAAGTCACGCGCACCATCTCAGCAGCGGCGCGCACCGGAAGAATCGGCGATGGCAAGATCTTTATCTACGACGTCCAGGATGCCATCCGCATCCGCAACGACGATTCCGGAGAGGCGGCCTTATAGCAGTAGAGGACATATTCCGGCTGCTCCTGGCGAAAAGCAGTTCTGCGGATGAAATCGTCTGCGCTTCTGCAGGCGCGATCCTCGGCCCGGCGGGCGGCGATTTGGCCCTCTGCGCAGTAGGCGGGTATGGCCGCCGCGAACTCTTCCCTCATTCCGATATCGACCTCCTGCTTCTTTTTGAAGATGAAGGCGCCGTGGCTAGGCATCGCGCCGCCATCGCAGACTTTGTCAGCACGCTCTGGGATCGCGGCCTTCGCGCCAGCCATTCCGTCCGAACCATCTCGGAATGCACGCAACTGAATGAGCAAAATATTGAGCTTCACATCAGCCTCCTCGATCTTCGCTTCGTACAGGGAAACGAAGCCGTGTTTGCTGCCGCTGCAGAGCGGCTCGACGCCTTCAATCACCGGCACGGCCGCCTGCTCGCCACCCATCTGGCGGAAATGACTCGCCGGCGGCACGCGAAATTCAACGACACCGTCTTCCATCTCGAACCCAACATCAAAGAAGCGCCCGGCGGCATTCGTGACCTGCACGTTTTGCGCTGGCTCGCGCAGCTTTCGCCTCATCAAAGCGCCCCCCAATTGGCTTTAGGCCTCCAAAACGAGACCGCTTTCCTATTTCGCCTGCGCTGGTTTTTGCATTTGCGCGCCGAGCGGGACGGCAACCTGCTTACCTACGAAATGCAGGATGAGGCCGCCCGCCTTCTGCCCGAAGATCCGCTAACACCTGAAGCATGGATGCGCCGGTACTTTCAAAGCGCCCGCGCAATCTACCGGCAAACCCAATTGAGCCTGGAAGCTGTCGAAGCAACCGGCAGCACCCTCCTGCGCCAGTTCCGCGATTGGCGCAGCCGTCTGTCTACCTCAGAGTTCACCGTCTCGCGCGAACGCATTTTCTTGCGGAACGCCTCCGAAACACTAGCGAAAACCGAAGGCATTTTCCGGCTGTTCGCCTTTGTCGCCCGCCACGGCCTGCCTCTTTCCTGGGACACACACCGCCGCATTGATACCGAAGCCGGCGCGCTGATCGGAATCTTCGCAACAACTCCTCCGGCATGGCCGTTATGGCGCGATCTGCTATCGCTGCCGCATGCCGCACTGGCCTTCGAACAGATGCAGGACACCGGCATCCTGGCCGCCGCAATCCCGGAATGGCGCTTCATCGACAGCCTTGTCGTCCGCGATTTCTATCATCGCTATACGGTCGATGAACACACCCTCGTAGCACTGAAAATTGCCGATGATGTCCTGTCAAACGGCGCGAACGCTCCGGCCCGCTTCCATGATTTTTTGATTGATCCGAACGATCAGGCCATTTTGCGGCTGGCCCTCCTGCTGCACGACACCGGCAAGGGAACCCACCCCGGCGATCACGTGCGCGGCTCCCTCGAAACAGCCTCCGCAGTATGCGAGCGCATAAGGGCTCCGGCCGCCGTATCCCGTGCCGTCCGCTTCCTCATCGAGCACCACCTTGATCTCTCGCTTGTCATGGCCGGGCGCGATCTCGATGATCCCGCCACCGCACGCTATCTGACCTCCCGTATTCCCACGCTTGAGGATCTGCGCCGCTTAACGCTTCTAACCTACTGCGATATCGCCGCCGTGAATGCAACATCGATGACTCCATGGCGCTTGGAGCAGCTTTGGCGAGTCTACAGCGCCGCCTCCGAACAGCTCGTGCGCGAGTTGGAAACAGACCGCATTCGCGAGGCAAAGCACAGCATTCCGGATTGGGCCCACGCGCCGGGGATGGCAGCATTCCTCGAAGGCTTCCCACAACGTTATCTGCAGACCCATACGCCGGAAGAAATCCAACACCACTTCGATCTGGATAATAAATCCCGGCTCCACGGCGGCGCGGCCGAGATCAGCCGCGAAGCCGGCGCGTATCTCTTAACCGTCCTGGCCCAAGATGAGCCCGGCATGTTTGCCCGTTTGTGCGGCGCACTGGCGGGTTTCGGCATGGACATCGTCAAGGCCGAAGCCGCCTCCAATTCCGCCGGCCGCGTGCTGGACCAGTTCCGCTTTACAGACCCCATGCGCACCTTGGAACTGAATCCAGGCGAAATGACGCGCCTCGAATCCACCATCCTCGCGGTCCTCAAACACTCGCTCGACGTAAACGATCTCCTGAAACGCCGGCGCTCACCCCGCCCTCGCACCGGCACGGCCGTCGCGCCCTCGCTGCGCTTCAATAATCATGCCTCCGACACCGCGACTCTCATCGACTTCATTGGCCAGGACCGCCCAGGCCTGCTCTTCGACCTCACCTCAGCCATATACGGCGCCGGCTGCAACATCGAACTGGTGATGATCGATACCGAAGCACACAAAGCCATTGATGTCTTCTACGTCACACGGAACGGCCGCAAACTGACCCACGCAATCCAACAACGGCTCGAAAAGGATCTGCTCGCCGCTGCCAATCCCCAAGCTTGAGCAGCGTGGTCCCTAAATTGCATACTTAGGTCACCTAAAGGACCGCTCTCGTGATCGGCAAGACCGTTGGCCACTTCAAAATTCTTGCGAAAGTCGGCAGCGGAGGTATGGGCGTTGTCTATAAGGCAGAAGATCTTAGCCTGAACCGCATCGTGGCTTTGAAATCGCTCCTGCCCACCGCTATCCATGACGCCCAGGAGATGGATCGCCTCCTCCAGGAGGCGAAGACCGCCTCCATTCTCGATCACCAAAATATCTGTACTATCCATGAAGTTCTACAAACCGGGGAAGGCCAGGTTTTCATCGCCATGGCCTACTATCAGGGCGAGACCGTCGCGCACAAGTTGCGCTATGGCCCTTTGCCCCCGGCGCAGGCGATTCCTATCGCCCTCGATGTCGCCTGCGGGTTGGGCAAAGCGCACCGGCACGGCATTATCCATCGCGATATCAAACCCGGCAACATCGTCGTCACAACCGACGGGATCGCCAAGATTCTGGACTTCGGCATCGCCAAGCTCCTCTCCGGCTCAACCGGAAAAGACGTTCCCGCCGGAACAGTCGCGTATATGTCCCCAGAGCAGTTGCGCGGCGAATCCGTGGATCAACGCTCCGATATCTGGTCCTGGGCGGTCGTGCTCTTTGAGATGCTCACGGGTCGCGCCCCCTTCCGCTGCGCCGATACCAATGAACTGAAAGACGCCATCCTGTATTACCCGTTGGATCTCACCGCATTACTGCAAAGCGGGTTGCCTGGCGGCCTCGCGCGCCTCCTTTCGAAGTGCCTGGAGGAAGATCGGGTGAGCCGCTATGTCCAGATCGAAGACGCGCTTCGCGACTTAGAACGCTGCTGGCCGCATGAGGCCCGGACTCATTTCCGTGCACAACAGGAAACCGCGCCGCCCGCGGCTTCAAACTCCGGCAAACAGACCCAGCGCAACCTGCGCGCCTACAATCTGTACCTTAAAGGCCGCTATCAGTGGAACCGCGAAAGCCCCGACGCCCTGTTCAAAGCAGCGGCGACCTTCGCCGAAGCATCTGAAGCCGATCCGACCTATGCATTGCCTCTCTGCGGTTTGGCCGAGTGCTACCTCGTGATCGGCGCCAAGGCGTTACTACCTCCCGCGGAAGCCTGGCGCAAGGCCCGGCATGCAGCCATCCAGGCCCTGGCGCTGGACCCCGCCCTCGCGGAAGCTCACGGATGTCTGGGCGCGGTGCTTGCCATCAACGATTTCGACTGGACTGCCGCCGAGCAGCAATTTCGCTACGCTCTCGAACTCGATCCCGCTTCTGCTGTCGCACACAACTGGTACGCCATCGCGCTGCTGGCCCCGCAAGGCCGTTTCAATCAGGCCATCGCTCAGCTCACGCGCGGCATCGAATCCGAGCCGCTCTCGCTCATCTACAACAGCACCTTAGGCTGGATCTGCTATCTCTCTCAACAATGGGGCCTCGCCACCGGGCAGTGCATGAAAACTTTGGAGATCGATCCGCATCACGTCGATTCCCTGTGGTGCCTCGGCGAGTCACAAGTCGAGCTCGGCCAATTCGATCAGGCCATCGTCACGCTCGAAAATCTGTACGCCGTCTCTGGCGGCGTCCCCTTCGTATTCGGAGCGCTGGGTCACGCCCATACGAAAGCCGGGAATTTCGCACAAGCGAGCAGCATTCTGCGCACCATGCGGCGAGCCGATCACGGAATCTATTCGTCGCCTGTGTGCGAAGCCTGGATTCTCGCTAATCTTCCTGGAGAAGAAGAACAGGCGCTCGATTGCCTGGAAAAAGCCTACGCCGAGCGCGACTTCCTCATTCGCTTCATCCATTTCAGCCCCGCGCTCCGCCCACTCTATGCGCATCCCCGCTTTCACCGGCTGTTGCGCCGGATGAATCTCGAACTCGCCGTTGCCCCGGCGCAGGACCAAACCGTCACGCTATTTCTCGCCGCTATCGCCTGATGGCGACTTCCGCGTTGACGGGCTACACTCCAGCCTGGCAGCCGGTTTGTGGCGTTGACGGGCTACACTCCAGCCTGGCAGCCGGTTTGTGGCGTTGCCGGGCTAAACTCCAGCCTGGCAGCCGGTTTGTGGCGTTGCCGGGCTAAACTCAAGAAGCAAACCTTGGCAAAGATTCTCGTAACCGGCGGTGCCGGATACATTGGCTCCCACACGCGCTACTTCCTCGAGCAGCGAGGACACTCCGTCATCGTAGTGGATAATTTGTCGCGCGGTCATCGCGACGCGGTTCCTCCCGGCCTTCTACACGAGTTCGACGTGCGCGACACGGCTCAATTAACCCAGCTCCTTGCGCACGAGCGTGTCGACGCAGTGATTCACTTCGCGGCCTACATCGCGGTCGGCGAATCGACGCAGGTCCCGGAAATGTACTTTTCGAACAATGTCGGCGGCTCGCTCTCGCTATTTGAGGCGATGTTGCGCAGCGGCGTGAAGCACGTGGTTTTTTCCTCGACAGCCGCAGCTTACGGCATTCCGAAACGTGTCCCCATTCCCGAGACAGAGCCGAACGCACCCATCAACCCATACGGCGAATCGAAGGTGATGATCGAAACCGTTCTGGAATGGCTGGACCGGTATCGCGACCTGCGCAGCATCCGCTTGCGCTACTTTAATGCCTGCGGCGCCGAACCGGCGGCCGGCCTGGGGGAACGCCATGATCCGGAAACGCATCTGATCCCGCTGATCTTGCGCGCCGTGCTCACCGGCAAACCGGTGACGATCTTTGGCGACGATTACGACACGCCCGACGGCACCTGCATTCGCGATTACATTCATGTCAGCGACTTGGCCGAAGCGCACATCTTTGCAGTCGAGCATCTGCTTCAAGACGGCGCTTCCGATGTATTCAACGCCGGCACCGGGGAAGGTCATTCCGTAAAGGAAGTGCTTGCAGCGGTCGAGCGCGTGACGGGCAAAGCCGTTCCTCACAATATCGGGCCCAGGCGCGAAGGCGACCCTCCCAGTCTCGTGGCCGATTCCCAAAAATTGCAGACCACCCTCGGTTGGCGGCCCAAACGAGCCAGCCTGGACCGCATTGTGGCGGATGCCTGGGCTTTCGCTCAACAGTCCAGGTACTAGCCCGCCCGGTTATGCCGGCGTCTAGTTTCCTCCTTCGATTTGACATATAATCGCAGCAATACTTCGGGTTTATCGATTTAACACCACGAATCGAAAGGGTTAGCCATGAAACATCTGTGTCAGATGTGCGCTCTGTTAGCGCTGTTGTTTGCCGGTTGCGCAGGGGTTTACGCACAAACAGTAAACGCCACCCTGGTCGGGACTGTCACGGACGCGAGCGGCGCGGTAGTGCCCAACGCGCACGTTACTCTGACCGAAACGCAGACTAACGTCAGCCGTGTCACCCAAACCAACGGCAGCGGCAATTACACATTCGCCGATCTGCCGCCAGGAACCTATGACGTCTCGGTCGAGATGCAAGGCTTTAAGAAGGAAACACGCCGCGGCATCGTGGTACTTGTCGATACCACAACGCGTACAGATCTCCAGCTAAGTCCCGGCAATATTTCCCAGACCGTGGAAGTAACTGGCGCTCCGCCGGTCCTGCAGACCGAGACCGCGACAACGGGCGCCAAGATGGACCGGATGCAAGTCGCCGATCTTCCTCTCATCAGCTCCAATCGCAATTTCCAGAGCCTCCTCAATCTCGTGCCGGGCGTGGCGCCGGTCCAGGAGCAGCACTCGCAATTTTTCAACGCCTCCAGTTCGCTGCAAACGGAAGTAAATGGCCAAATGCGCCAGGGCAACAATTTTATGATCGAGGGCACGGACGACAACGAGCGCACCGGCTTGTTGCAGATCTACATCCCTCCCGCGGAGGCCATCGAGACGGTCGACGTCTCCCTAACTAATCACGATCCCGAAATGGGCCGCGCAACAGGCGCGGTGGTGAACGTCATCCTGAAATCCGGTACCAACGACTTTCATGGCGCGGCCTACGAATTTCTGCAGAACAGTGCTTTCAATGCCCGCTCGTTCTTTAGCGCCTCAGTCGGGCACCTCGCGTATAACTACGTCGGCGGTAACTTCGGTGGACCGATCAGGAAAAACAAAATCTTCTTCTTCGGCGATTACCTCAAGGTCATGGATCACGAAGCGAACACCAACACGGTGACAATTCCTCCTGACCCGTGGCGCGGCGGCGACCTGAGCACCGCAAGCACCACTATTTACGACCCGAACACCGGTAATCCGCTGGACGGTACCGGCCGCACGCCATTTCCGGGCAATGTCATTCCCGCTAATCGGATTAACTCGGTTTCTGCGGCTATCCTGGCTCTCATCCCGCCAACCAACCAGAACAACACAACCGCCAAGAATGTTTCGAGCCCCTCCAACAACTACTTCAAGTTACTGCCTTACACCAAGACCACTGACTCCTTCGACGTGAAGATAGATGACAACATCACCGAGAGTGATCGTCTCAGTGGCCGGTTCAGCTACTCGAAGCCCGTGATCTTTCAGGCTCCGCTGTTCGGTTACATTGGCGGCGACGGGCCCGGAGGAGCATTCATGGGAACAGGCATACAGAGGACTTATAGCGGCGGCTTGAATTACGACCACATCTTCGGCCCCACCATGGTGATGGAAGCCCGCCTCGGTGTCTCCTACTACAACAACATCGCCCAGCCTTCCGATTACGGCAAGAACGACTCGACAGCCATTGGCATTCCAGGCGTCAACATCAGCCCCTTCACGAGCGGATTTGTCGGCATCCAACTAAACGACGGGATTTCCCAACCGATGACCGGCTATTCTGCCAGTCTGCCATGGGTCCGTTCAGAAGCCAATGTCGATTTTGTGAATACCTGGACGAAGACCCTTAGCAATCACACCATCAAGTTTGGAATCGATCTGAAGCGCATACGCGATAACCTGCTTCAGGATCAGACTTATAGCCCGCGCGGCCTTTACTATTTCGGCAACGAACAGACGTCGCTTTGCATTCCTACTAAGGTCGGTTCCAACGGTCTGGCTACCAGTTGCAATACGCCCGGATTAGGCGTCGCCAACGATGTCGCGAGCTTTCTGCTGGACGTACCATATCAGCTCGGCCGTGATGTCAACACTTACTTTCCAGGCCTTCGCGCATGGGAGTTTTTTGCATTTGCAGGCGATCGGTGGCAGGTATCCCCGAAACTGACAGTGGATCTTGGATTGCGCTGGGAATTCTACCCACCCGCGACACCGCCCTTCCCCGGCCTATTCTCGAACTACGATCCCACTACCAACAATCTGGTCATCGCCGGAATCGGTGGCAATCCATCCAATTTGGGAATGAAAACGCGCTATAAGTATTTTGCGCCGCGCGTGGGCGTTGCATATCGCCTGGATGACAAGACTGTGATTCGTTCAGGTTTCGGTATCAGCTACACGCCTTTCCCCGATAACACCTACGCATACAACTACCCGGAGCGCTCCAACAATTTCTATAACAACGGAAATTCGAGCGACGGTTTCGGAGTTGCCGTCCTGCCGAATGGCCAACCGGCCACGTTCCAGCAGGGGTTCCCGCTGCCCGTGCCGGTGGCCGTTCCTTCCAACGGAATCCTCCCGGCGAATGGTCCCTTGCTCAGTCAGAGCATGTTCGATATCAACCTCAATTTCAGAAATCCCTACGTCATTGCCTGGAATTTTGCAATACAAAGAGCGCTCTGGCAAAACCTGACGCTCGATATAGCATACGTGGGTGTGAAGGGTGTCGATACGGCGGCGACATGGAACCTGAACGCGCCGACAAACGTAATCGGCGGTGGCACAGCCAGCGAGCCGCTCAACATTCTCTTTGGAAAAACTGCGGGCGCGACGCTTTATTGGGAAGGCTTCTCGTCTACCTATAACGCGCTGCAAGTAAAATTCGACCGGCGTTCCGCGACGTTCAACTTGACCACCGCCTTCACATATGGAAAGGCCATGGATTATCAGAACGGCGATGACGGCGGGCTAGATTGGCAAATCGGCGCCACACGCAACTATGCCCGTGCGGATTTCGATCGCACCTTCACATTCGTACAGAGCTATGTGTATTCGCTGCCCTACGGCCCCGGCAGAACCCAGCTCCACGGGCCACTCGGCTACGTGCTGGGCGGCTGGCAACTTGCGGGTATTCTCAGCTTGCTAAGCGGAACGCCTGTGACCGTCACCGCCAGCGGCTCCAGCCTGACCACGCCCGGCGAAACGCAAACCGCTAACCTGGTCGCGCCCGTCACGTTCCCCAAGGGCATCAATGTCGGCAATCCGTGGTTCAGTACCACCAGCTTTCAACAGCCCACTGCTCCCGCGGTTTTCGGCAACACGGGACGTAACATTTTCAGTGGGCCCGGCCTCTTCGCTCTCAATCTTTCACTATTTAAGGACTTCCGTTTCCGGGAGCGTTACGCATTGCAATTGCGCGCCGAAACGTTCAATGTCACCAATACGCCGCAATTTTCCAACCCCAACACGTCGCTCACGAGCTCTACCTTCGGGTACGTTACCGGTACACTGGGCAGTGGCACGGGCGTCAATGGGACAGGCGGTGGCCGCGCGCTCCAGTTGGGTGCGAAGTTCACGTTCTAAACACAGAAGCCAAAGGCCGGAGGAAAACAAGCGCGAAGCCCGAAAGGCCCGGCTCTCTTGGCCTGACATTTGCATCTGCGTTGCGCTCCTGATCGCAACCTTCGCCGTATACGCGCCGGTGCGTAGTTTCGATTTCGTCAATTACGATGATCCCGATTACGTCACCCATAACCGGCACGTCCATCAAGGCCTGACAGGCGAATCCGTCGTCTGGGCGCTCACCTCAGGCGACGCCGCGAACTGGTTTCCGGTCACCCGGCTTTCGCATCTTCTCGATTACCAGCTTTTCCAGCAAGACAGCGGCGCGCAACATCTGGTCAATATCGTGTTTCACGCCTGCGCCGCACTGCTGCTGTTTCTCTTTCTCAGAACCGCGACTTGCTGCTTATGGCCAAGCGCTGCGATCGCGTTCCTGTTTGCGCTTCATCCGCTGCATGTGGAATCGGTTGCCTGGATTTCTGAGCGCAAGGACACGCTTAGCGCGTTTTTTTGGTTTCTGACCCTCTGGCTTTACGTCCGTTACACCCGGCGCCCGAGCGCGTTGCGCTACAGTCTCGCCCTGATCTCTTTTGCCCTGGACCTGATGTCAAAGCCGATGGCGGTAACGTTGCCCTTCGTGCTGCTGCTCATCGATTATTGGCCGCTGAGGCGGAAGTCTGTCTGGCGTGAGAAGGCGCCTTTCTTTGCGCTTGCCGCAATGTCCGCCGTCCTTACTTTCCTGGTTCAACAACGCAGCGGCGCAGTGAAAAGCTTCGAGTATTTCCGGCTGCCACTTCGCATCGAAAACGCGCTCGATTCTTACGCAACGTATCTGGCACAGACGTTCTGGCCCTCGCATCTGGCCGTCTTTTATCCTTTCCCCGAAAACATTCCTGTTTGGAAACCGGCGCTCGCGGCGCTCCTGATTCTCGCGATTTCTGCGTGCGTTTGGAAAATGCGCAGAAGCCTCCCCTACCTGCTCACCGGTTGGTTCTGGTTTCTCATTACACTGCTGCCGGTAATCGGCGTCGTCCAGGTGGGCGCGCAAAGTCACGCAGACCGCTACATGTATCTGCCCATGACCGGCCTGCTGATCATGCTCGCCTGGGGCGCGCTCGATCTCGTTCTGCGTTTTCCACGCGTGAAATTACCCGCGTTATTAATAACAGGTGCGGCTTGCGCCACCTGTGCAGTAGCAGCCAATTCGCAGTTGCAAACCTGGCAGAACAGCGGCACTTTGTTCGAGCACGCACTCGCGGTCACACACGACAACTACATCGCCGAACACAATCTCGGCAATTATCTGCTCGATGTTCCCGGCCAACTGCCCTCCGCCATTTTGCATCTGCACAGAGCTCTCGAAATCAATCCCAGCTCTCCTCAGGCTCATTCGGATTTGGGTATTGCGCTGGCCAAATCAGGCCAAATAGATGAGGCGATTCAGGAATTCCAAACCGCTCTTCGCCTTGATCCACGCGCGGAACAGCCCCGCCTGAATCTGGAGGCGGCTGCGGAAGATAGCTACCAACAGGGCGTCGAATCTATGAAGGCAAAAGATGCGGCAAAAGCCATTCGTGATTTCGAGCGAGCGCTGCGCCTCAAGCCCGATTACGCGGAAGCCTGGAATAATCTCGGCGTTGCATACTCAACCATGCCGGGCCATTTGCCGCAAGCCATCGATGCATTCCAAGCGGCTGTGCGAATCAATTCTAACTACATCGACGCCCAGTACAACCTGGGGGCGGCGCTGTCGCAGATCCCGGGGCGGCAGCACGAGGCGCTTGGGCATTTCGAAATTGTGGAACGGCTGCATCCCGATTCCGAGGTAGAACACATCATTCAGCAATTGCGCGCTGGCTCACGATGACTCCATACGGCCCTGCTTTCCTCCAGTACCACGGGTGCTAGTATTTACATACTATCCAGCTGTGTACTAGGGATATGTATATACCAGGAAAGTGACAGAGTTCAACGAAAATTTAGGGGCTTCTACGAGGTCAGTATCCCGCGTTGCGCGCCGCGAGCGTTAAACCCAGGAAAGACAGTGGCGAGTTCGCGATTGCCCATCTGCTTCACCACCAGTTCGCCGAGAACCGCGCGGAAATCCGTCGTGACATTCAGGTCGCGCCCTTCATAGAGTTGCTCGCGTTCGAGCCCCGGCCAGTCGCCGTAGATCTTTCCGCCGCGCACATTGCCGCCCAGAACGAACATCACGTTCGCATGCCCGTGATCGGTACCGCGGTCGCCGTTTTCTTTCACGGTACGGCCGAATTCCGACATCGTAACTACCGTAATATCGGCCATGCGATCGCCCATGTCCTGCGAAAAAGCAGCCAGCGCATCGCCGAAATCGCGCAGCAGGTTTGCCAGTTGACCCACGTGCGGCTGCGCCCCAACCTCATTCACGTGTGTATCCCAACCGCCCACATCCGTGAACGCAACTTCCAGTCCGACATCCGCCTTGATAATTCGTGCAATCTGCTGCATGCTCTGACCCAGACGTCCACCCGGATAGCGGGCGCCGTTCGCCGGGCTATAGGGCATCCTCTGAATCGATTGCATGATCTTGATCGCATCAAACGTCTCGCGGCCGGTGCCATTGAGCACCTGGTCCGGCGTGGTGCCGTACATACTCTCGAACGTCGCGGCCACACGCGCATCTTTGACCTGAAAATCATTGATGTTGTTGATCGCGAGCGCTTCGTTCCTGCCGCGCAGCGCGCGCGGCAGATCCGGCGTCATGCTGACGGCCCGCAGCGGGCAAGGATGCGGCTCCGGCCGCAGCGCGCGGTTCAACCATCCATCATTGGTCGCCTTCAGGCCAGGCGTTCCGGATTCCATGTAATCTTGCGCATCGAAATGCGAGCGCGTCGGATCGGGTGAGCCCACCGCTTCGACAATCGCCAGTTGCCGCTGATCCCATAACGGCTTCAAAGATCGCAGAGCCGGATGCAGGCCGAAGTGCCCGTCGAGATCAATAGCGCTTCCCTCGTTGCTGCTGCTCGGACGGGGTATTGCAATGCTCGGCCGCAGCGCATAGTACCCCGGTTCGCCGTGCGGAACGACCACGTTCAGGCCATCGACGGCGCCGCGCTGGAAGATCGCAATTAGGATCTTCTTGCGTTCGCCCGGAGCATCCTTGGCGTAGACGGCTCGGGACAGCCAGGTCGGAACCGAACCGACCCCAAACATGGCCAGTGCGGAACTCTTTAAAAAAACTCGGCGTGTGGACATTTGTACTCCTACCGGCGCTGGAACTCTGGCGATCCGATCACCAGCCCGGCTATAAGACTGGGTACCTGCGGCGGGCCAGCCTTTGCATTCTGCGCAAGCTGTTTCTGCAGGTCCGGATCGTTCAGCGCCTTTTCAATAGCCATTTTTGTTTGCTCGCTCGGATCTTCTTCCAGAATCTGGCGGGCTAATTCCATCGGGTCGCGCCCGGCGATCGTTTGCCACTGCGCGATGTCTACTTTGACGCCGGGCACCCGGTTATGCGCCAGCGCCAACGCAAAATTCATGCGGTCCAGTAAACCGGCGGAACTCACCCATTCCGCGTTCAGATTTGAATAGCCGGTCGGCTCGATTTTCCGGTACAGCGGCTCGCCCAGCTTATTCAACTCCTGCGCCAGCAAAAAGGCCGAGTTCACGTCGGCATTCGTTGCGCGAACCGCGCTCACTACCATCTCGAATGGCGTCTTCATCTTCGCCCGGTACGCACCCTGCGACCAGAATTCCGGCGACGTAATCATGACGCGCGTCACCTCGCGCAGGTCGCCATCCGTCTTCAGAAAGGTAGCTGCCATCCGGTTGACCAGCGATGGCGGTGGATCGTCCGCCACAAACCGTTTGCAAAGCTGTAACGAAATGAAATGCGCAGTCGAAGGATGATGCGCCAGAATGTCCAGCACCTTTAGACCGTCATTCATGCCCCCGCCGGCCGGGATCACGTGACCCAAAACGATCTTCTCGCCCTTGTCATGCATCTTGTCGTTGTATTCAAAAACCCCGCCTTTGCGCGGCCCCGCTATGGTCCAACCGGTAAAGCAGCGCGCCACGTTGATAACGTCCTGCTGCGTGTAACCGCCATCCACGCCCAGCGTGTGCAACTCCATCAGCTCGCGGCCATAGTTTTCGTTCAACCCGCGCTTGGCCTGCTGTTTGGGAGCAAAGGGGCGTGGCCGCGTAGCCTCTTCCGAATTCGCGCCCACTGATTCCCAGTTGTCCAGATAAAACAGCATCGCCGGGCTCTTCGCGGTGGCGAGCAACAGATCATAGAATTTCCCGAATACATACGGCCGGATTGCCTCGCGCTCATACGTAGGAACCGTGAACCGGTCGGCGCCCTTGTTGATAAAGACGTTGAAGTGGTTGAACCAGAAATCGACCAGCAGTTCCTGCAACTGGTGCGTGCTGTAAATAGCGCGCAGCACTTTGCCTTCGGTCAAATCGATTGCCACCACATTGCCCGGATTCAGGCTCAGCATCAGCTCGCGCCGCAATTCCACAGGCGCTACAGCGATCAACATCTGCCTTTGCTGCGGCCTCAGTGCCCAAACGAAGTCCGTCCGCTTATCTGCCGGCAAGCTCTCAAGCAGCGCGCGCTTTTCATCCGGTTTGCCGTTGCGCAAAATATCGATTTGCTCCGGCGTGAGAATCTCGGCGAGCTTTATCTTCGGGTCGAGATCCGAATCGTCATTGGGATTCTGCTTCTGTGCTTCCTGTGCTTTGGCTTCCATAGCCGTCTGCGCCTCAGCAGGCGTGTTCAGATTCAGCACGCCTGGAGCGCCAGGAAGTTGTGTTGGCCGTATGCTGACCGCGGTCGCGTCCGCGTTTGGATTCTTTTTTTGCAGATAGCGATCCGCCAGCCGCACCACAATCGCGCGCAACTCAGGATCGTCCGGCAGCGGGGCACGCCCGCGCGCCACCGCGGCGATCATCTGCGGCGGTGGATAGTGCACATACGCATCCCGGATGCTCATTCGCAGCGAGGCCAGCGGCTCCAGCCGCTGCTCCAGGACAGGATTCTCCGGCACGCGTTCCGGATGTAGCTGCAATTCGATCCATTTGTCCAGCCCCATCTGCTGGATCGCTTCGAGATCCCCTGGCCGCGCTCCGAACGTGAGGCGGTCTAGTGCGTGATAATACTGCTCGGTTTGCGAAAGCGGCTTGCTGAAGGCGGCGTACTGCGGGGGATTCTGTGCCGGCCTGAGCCTCTTAGGCCCATTATTCACTGCAAGTACTAGGGGACACAACACCGCCAACGATGTCGCTCCCAGCACACGGGTTCGACGCATTTGCGTTCTTTCTTTCACACACTGATAGACGAGCAGCACACGGAATGAGTTGACTTTGGGATTGGATGGCCGGGATGACAAGAGACATATCGGCGGCACCGTGAAACCTGTTATCCAGGTCTCCGGGAAACGGACACGCCGCTCTTTTCATTTGGCCACGACGGCACCACTTGCAATAGGGACGAACGTACACGAATCGGCGGCGGAGAAGCGAGTTATTGAAAAAGTCAGTGCGAAGACTCGTTACATTTCGGAATTACCCGGAAAGCCAGGAAAGGAACGCGCGTCTCTCGCTGCTCCTCCTCAACTGTGCTGCTTTCGTAGGGGGCTTCGATAGTCCGCCGCAAATCCGGTCCGATCCCAAATTAAGATCGCGTCGCGATCATATGCAGACATCAGAATCACTTCAGTACGATTAGCAACTATCTCTAACTGCCCCACCGTGAGTTCCCCTGTCTTTGTGAACCGCTCGCGTTCAGGCAGATCAGCAAGAACACCGATTAGCTTGTCCGCGCCCCTCAGGTTTTTCATACATTCAGCCACTTGATCTCTTGATGCGGGAGATCTGAGGGCGATGTAAACCTCCGAGCTCGCAATCAGCTCGGCGTCGGCTTTGCGATGAACCACATGGTGAACCCAGTTTTCCACGCGTGGATGAACGACTCGCAGTGGCTCCCTACCCGGCGGAAACGTAGCGGTGTAGAAGATGGCAATTGCGTCCTCCCGATCGCTTAGGAAATCATGTACCAGATCGTATTCCCGTTCCCGGTAATCCCAATCTATGTCGTCCTGAGATACACCCTCTACTGAGTGAATCGGCCAAAGAAAATGCTTCAGGTGCCAGAAGTCAACCATCGGAGGCAGGAAAGCCACCACTCTCCCATTCTCTATTGGGAGCCGAAGCAGCAGATTTGCTAGTCCGGGCCCCTGAGACATCCTCAATCGAATAAATGCTTTAGCGTCTGAGCCGAATTCAAGTTTCTGGTACATGCGTTGAGCGGCAGTTCACTTTGTATTCGGGATGTAGATACCGCTATTATGAGTTGGCGCATCATATATGCGCCCAGAAGTAATGAGATTGCCATTTGCATCAACAGACTTATAATCCCAGTGAGGAGGATGAGCACCACCGTTTAGGTCGGGATGTAGCGTTTCGTAACTTCCGCCTTCCCCGTAGCGGATAAAATCTCCAGGGCTCGAAGGATTCGGTTCCCAGCCGCCTTTCCTATCCGCTGGACTGTCAGGATTGTAGCCCGGCCATTGACCGGTGGGCGATGGGAATTGTCCGGCCAAGGCCATCGCCCACGCTGCCATGCTGACTAGCCGCTGATAAATGCTGCGCCAAGCCTGCTGAACATAGGGATCGTAAATCGGTCTAACTATCGCCGTCTGCAGCCCGGGATCATCGCTAAAATCCGGCGCATTAGTACATCCGCATTGGTATGCGTCCTGCAGCATTTGAAAATTAATGTTTGTGGTTACATTCACCGTTCCGTCGCCGTTGTCCGTCCAGCTATCGAAAACATTGATGGCCTGAAGCATGGCATTAAGATCGGGTGTGTAGCCGTAGCTTCCTCCACCGCCCCCAATCGTGCCGTTCACGCACGAGCAGTAAAAGCCGACGCTGCCATAGACCCAGTAAGTCCCGTAGCTGTCAAGCGGAAGTTGGACGTTGGAAACCATACCACTGCTGATTTGTGAGGTGCCGTTGCCTCCTGGGGTCGTCATCCCTGCGGTTGTGGTGTAGTTGCCGTGAAAACACCCGCTGCTATTGTCGTTGGTTGTCGACGTCCCATAAACAACACCGGCGTCTGACCAAGCGTCGTTATACATGCTCACGTTGTAGTTCATGCCGTTTTGCACGAGCTTCAGGCGCGCCCGTGGGCTAGACAGGAGAGATGCAGGAACTAACCTATAACTAAGCAGCACGTGTTCCGAGTGACCAGTTGGATGAGGCGCACTCAGCAGGACGGTATGTGACTTTATGTGCTTTTGAACGTAGGCAGCTAACATTAAGCTTCCATTCGGCGACAACACTGCATTGAGCGAGGAAGCCGCCGAATCAAGGAGCGCGTTGTACTCGGACGGATCCGCACTGCTTAGCCTCTCACGAAAGCCGCTAAGATGCTGGATTAAAGCATCATGATCAGCCTTTTGCAGCCCGATTGGTCGCAGGCGAACCTCGCGCCGCTTCGATTCCGCAGGTGTGGGATTCGCACGTTCGGCGATCGATAGCAGGAAGTGCCGATAGGCAACATCATCTGGAATTGAGCCCGGATTCTGCGAGCCGTCAACAACAACCGCAAGACGCAATGCTGGATTTGGAGTTTGTGCATGAGCCCGATGTACAAGAGCGAGCAACAGCGCAGCTACCGCCGTCTTGAGCGACGCTCTGCTATGGATAAGAGTTATCACCGATCCCCTCCGCATTGTGGATACATCAAATCAGCTAGAAAATTCAGCTCGCAATAGTACTGGGATCATCATCGGAATGGCGAAGAAGGAAGAAAGGCGAGGAAATCCCTTGTCCCGGGCCGGGGCTAGGCAGATTGAATAAATGGAGCGGGAGACGGGATTCGAACCCGCGACATCGACCTTGGCAAGGTCGCACTCTACCAGCTGAGTTACTCCCGCTTGGACGGTACGGAGGGCTAAAGAGACATTCTCTTATGAGTTTGTCGGTGAAGTCAATTCATCTGCTTGTAACCGTAAGGTTTACTAGTGTGACAATTGTGCCTCCATTCCTCGCCGGTGTTATTTCCTCCGGTGTAGCTCGCTGTAAATAGCTGAAACTAAACTGTTTAACTTTTTGGATTATTCTGTTTGTAACGCGCCGTCCTGTGCTAGACTGAATTTTCCGAACTGCTGTACCCATCCCCCAAACAGATAATATGGCTGGCTGAAGCGGCGGCCTGAATCACAAAACAGAACGATCAGACGACTCTTTTCCACAGGTGGAAAATGTGTGGGAAATTTGCGGTTCGGCGACAAGGAGCATACTCAGTTGCGTGATGCTTGGGAAGAAATCAAGGGCCGGCTTGCCACGAAGCTTAGCGACACTGCCTATCAGACCTGGTTATCCCGAACAGCTCTAGGATCCTTCCATAACGGCGAACTCAATATTCGTGTGCCCGACGAAGCCACAGAAGCCTGGATCCGCCAGGAGTACAGCTCTCACATACGAACCACCGCCGAAGAATTAGGGATTCGCCTAAAGGGAATTCACTATGAACTGGACTCCGCCACCGCATCTGCCTCCGTTGGGGGCGCCGCGCCTGCGCTGGCACCAGCTGTTGGCCATGGCTCCAATGGAAGTCATCCGGAACTGGTTTTCGAAAAAACAGCCAACTGGCTGAACGCACGGCTGACGTTTGAAACCTATGTGGTCGGTTCGTCGAACCAGTTGGCGCACGCCGCCGCCCTCGCCGTTGCCAATAACCCGTCCCGCAGCTACAACCCGCTCTTCATTTACGGCGGCGTCGGGATCGGCAAGACGCATCTGATGCATGCGATCGGCCGCAACCTGCTGGACAATTTCCCGCACCTGAACGTCGTCTACACCTCCAGTGAACGCTTCATGAACCAGATGATCACCTCGATCAAGATGGATCAAATGGCGCTTTTTCACCGGCATTATCGCTCCGCCGACGTGCTCCTGATCGACGACATTCATGTCCTCACCGGCAAAGAACGGACGCAGGAAGAGTTCTTCCACACCTTCAATGATCTCTACGAGCACCAAAAGCAGATTGTGATATCGAGCGACTCTGCGCCCAATCAACTCCCCGGGCTGGTCGAGCGCCTGCGGTCCCGCTTCGAGTGGGGCCTCCTGGTCGATGTGCAGCCGCCAGACCTCGAAACCAAGATGGCCATTCTCGACAAGAACGCCGAGAGCGAGGGAATCAAGTTGCCGCAGGAAGTCCGCATCTTCATCGCTACCAAGACCAAATCGAACGTACGCGAGCTCGAAGGCGCGCTGACGCGGCTCATGGCGGTTTCCTCACTGACCAAGCAGCCCATCACGCTCGCCATGGCGCAGCAGACTCTCAAACACCTGAGCGCCGCTCCCGAACGCAGAATCACGGTCGAATCCATTCTGCGTGCGGTAGCTGAGCGCTTCAATATGCCGCCGGCACAACTGAAGACAAAAAGTAATACCAAGCAGATCGCCTATCCACGCCAAATCGCTATGTATCTCGTAAAGGAGCTTACACACGCATCTCTGCCGGAAATCGGCCGCTACTTTGGCGGCAAGCACCACACTACTGTTTTGCATTCCGTGCAGAAGATCGAGGAGCTGCGGCAGCACGACGAGGTTTTGAACAGCCTTATCCATTCCCTAATGGACTCGCTGCAATAGGCTTTATGGCGATTTCCACACCTGCCTGCCGCCTGTGCCATTGGGAATCTGTGGGAAGTTTTTACCTAGTAATTTATTCAGGTTTTCCGAGGTGGAAATTCACAGCTTTGAATGTAGGAAAGTTTAGATTTTGCTATAATTTAGAGAGAAATCAACATTTCCACAGCCATTACTAATACGGTTCTAGAGTTGTAGTTAAGTATTACCCGAATAGAGAGAATAAGCGCGACTCAAAAGCAAGGAGCTCTCACCCCTTTCGCTATGGAATTTTCTGTCAGCAAGTCCGACCTGGTACGGGAATTGGGACTGACGCAAGGCGTCGTCGAACGGAAGACAACCATTCCGATCTTGTCGAACATTCTGGTTGAGACCGATCACGATCAGGTCTGGATCACCGCTACTGACCTCGAACTCGGCATTCGCTGCGCCTGCCCTGCCCGGGTCAAGAAGGAAGGCGCGGGCACCATTCCCGCGCGCAAGCTCCTCGATTACGTCCGGCTATTGCCCGACGCCGACGTGCAGGTGAAGCTGGCAGAGAACCAGTGGGCCAGCTTTATTTGTGGCCGTTCGCGGACCCGCATAGCGGGCATGTCGCGCGAAAGTTTTCCCGAGCTGCCGGCCATGCCGGAAGTGCTCGCAGAAATCCCACTGAGCGTTCTGTCGCAAATGATCGCGAGTACCATCTTCGCGATTTCGGCCGAAGAGTCGCGTTTCACGCTGAACGGCGCGCTGCTGCTGCTCAAGGACACTGGCCTCGTGATGGTCTCGACCGATGGCCACCGGCTGGCGCTGATCGAAAAACACGTGGCCCTGCCCGGACTAACGGCCGTTTTTCGCGCTCTGTTGCCCAGGAAAGCGATGAGCGAAATTCAAAAGCTGGCGAGCGACGATCCGGGCAAGAAAATTGAATTCTCCGGCAACGACAATCACTTGTTCTTCAAGATCGATAAGCGGCTGCTGCTCAGCCGCAAGCTGACAGGCAACTTCCCCGATTATGAGCGTGTGCTCCCCAAAGAGCATCCCCATACGCTGGTGCTGCAGCGCGAAGAATTCAAATCCGCCATCGAGCGTGTCGCGCAGTTTGCCGACGAACGCTCCAAAGCGATTCGTATGAAGATGCTGAAAGGCGAGTTGAAGATCTATTCTTCCGGCTCAGAAACCGGCGAAAGCGAAGAGACGCTTCCGGTGGAATATAGCGGGCCGGAGGTGGAGATTGGCTTCAATGCGCTTTACCTGCTCGATTTTCTGCGCTCTGTGGACCAGGCCGAAGTAGAGCTTCATTTCAAAGATGCCAATAGCGCGGGAGAGATGAGGCCTCATGGCGCTCCGGCCGGAACCATTTACCGCTACGTGGTGATGCCGATGCGGATCTGATACGGGCGGCGGGAAAGAGTTCACCATGGCCAGCGAAGAACCACCGGCAGGTTCTGCTTCTAAACAAACGGCAGAAAAAAAAGATTCGGAAAATATGGCGATAACGGCTGAAAACAACAACACCGGCATTTACGATTCCAGTAGCATAAAAGTCCTCGAAGGTCTGGAGGCTGTGCGCTTGCGCCCGGCCATGTACATCGGTTCAACGGGCGAACTGGGCCTGCATCATCTGGTTTACGAAGTTGTCGACAACTCTGTAGATGAAGCGCTCGCGGGCTATTGCACCGAGATCGGCGTCACGATTCACATCGATAATTCGATCACCATCGTGGATAACGGCCGCGGCATTCCGGTTGACATTCACCCTGAAGAAGGCGTCTCGGCTGCGCAGGTCGTGCTGACGAAACTGCACGCGGGTGGAAAATTCGATTCCAACACGTACAAAGTCTCAGGCGGATTGCACGGCGTCGGCGTAAGCTGCGTCAACGCACTGGCTGAAACCTTACATGTCGAGATCTGGCGCGACAAATCGACCTGGGAACAGGATTACGAGCGAGGCATTCCCAAAGGGCCCCTCACACGAACGGGCAAGTCGAATAAAACGGGCACAAAAATCACATTCAAAGCCGACCCGACGATCATGGACGCGACAGAGTTCAATTTCGACACTCTGGCCCAACGGCTGCGCCAGCTCGCGTTCCTGAACAAAGGTCTCAAGATTACCCTCACCGACGAGCGAGGCGAAAACATACGTTCGGAAGAGTTTTTCTATAGCGGCGGTATCAGCGAGTTCATCAAGCACCTGAACCGCGGCAAAGCGGTGCTTCACGATAAACCCATTCACTTTGAGGGCGAGCGCGAACTGCCGAACGGTGGCAAGCTGACCATTGAAGTCGCGCTGCAATATAACGATTCGTACTCGGAAAACGTATTCAGCTTCGCCAACAACATCAACACCGTCGATGGCGGATCGCATCTCAGCGGGTTCCGTAGCGCCCTCACCCGCAGCATCAACGCCGCGGCGCAGCAGAGCGGGCTGTTTAAAGATCAAAAAGAGAACCTCACCGGCGATGACGTGCGCGAAGGACTCACCGCAGTCATCAGCGTCAAACTGCCGCAACCCCAGTTTGAAGGCCAAACCAAAGGCAAGCTCAACTCCGATATTCAGGGCTATGTCGTGCAACTGGTGAATGAAAAGCTGGGCGAATATTTTGACAAAAATCCAGCGGTGACAAAGAAGATCGTCACTAAGGCGATTGAAGCGGCTCGGGCCAGGGAAGCGGCGCGAAAGGCGCGCGACCTGACGCGGCGCAAGGGCGCTTTGGATTCCGGCGGCCTGCCGGGCAAGCTGGCCGATTGCCAGGAACGTGACCCGGACCGCTGCGAACTCTTTCTGGTCGAAGGTGAATCAGCCGGCGGCACTGCTAAGAGCGGCCGTGATCGCCGCTATCAGGCCATTCTCCCGCTAAAAGGAAAAATTCTGAACGTGGAGAAGGCGCGCTACGACAAGATGCTGTCGCACGAAGAAATTCGCGCCATGATCACCGCCATCGGAACCGGCATCGGCAAGGGCGACGAATTCGATCTCGCAAAACTTCGCTACGGCAAGATTATCATCATGACCGATGCCGATGTCGATGGCTCGCACATCCGCACCCTGTTACTGACGTTCTTCTTCCGCCACATGCAGCCCTTGATCACGCGCGGCAAGGTTTTTGTCGCGCAGCCGCCGCTTTATCGCATAAAAAAAGGCAAGTCGGAAAAGTACATCAAAGACGACAAAGAGTTCACGCGCGAAATTCTTCGCCGCGCCACCGAAAACCTGTCTGTTGAACTGGGCAGCACCACCAACCCCGTGGCGGAAAAGATCGAGGGCCCGGAGCTGCGCAGCTTTTTGATGTTGCTCGATGAATTGGCAAACATCAGCCGCCGGCTGGAGCGTCGCGTCCGCGATGCGCGCGTCGTGGACGTGCTCTCAGACGTCACGCTACCGTTCGATACCAAGGCCGATCTGCAGAACGAGAGCAGCGTCAAAGCTGTTGCCGAGCGGCTGCAACAAACCAAGCTCGACGTAGCCGTCGAGCGCGAAGACGAACATTCCGCCTGGATGATCAGCTATAAGGATCCGACAAACGCCACCCGTTACATCAACACCGAGTTTATGACTATGCCGGAATTCCGGCGCGTCCGGGCATTGGTGAAGCAGGCTGCGCGCTTCAATAAGCCTCCGTTCACGCTCGTCAAGGACGCACAGCGCCAATCCATTGCAAACTGGCGCGAGTTGCTCGAAACCGTCATGAATGAAGGCAAGCGCGAGGTCACGGTGCAGCGCTACAAAGGGCTGGGCGAGATGAACGCCGAGCAATTGTGGTCTACCACGATGAATGCTGAAACGCGTACGCTGCTGCAAGTCGATCTCAAAGATTTTGCGGAAACCGAGCCGATCTTTTCCACACTGATGGGCGAAGACGTAGAGAGCCGCCGCAAATTCATTGAAGAGAACGCGCTCGATGTCCGCAATCTGGACGTCTAGCTAACGCGCCAGGCACGCCACGCGGATATGGTGCTGGCTATTAACCAGTTGCCATTGCTGCCTAGCGTCGAGCGCGCCGTGAAAATCACTTAGCGCAGTCGTCTCCAGACACACCGGACCGCTGCGATTATCCGTATTCAGCGGTAGCGGCTTCCATTCCCGGCCCGGCGCAAAGTACTCGATGTACCAGTCGTCTGGCGATAGCGTGCGGTAGTACACAACTGCATCTTTCGGCAGCTCTCGATCTATTTTCCGCGCCAGCACAAGTACAGGATCGGCAGCCACCTGTGAGTGCGGATAGATAAATGCGCCGAAGTTCCAGGCCGCCAGCGCTCCGGCGAGGGCAATCGCCGCCGCAACCCGCTTGCGCGTGTAAATGCCGGTCACCAAGACAATCGCGGGCCACAGGAACAGTTTGTGAAACGCGCTGCCCGGGTCCCACAGCCCCAGAAATAAGGCATATGCGATGAACCACGTCCAAAGGAAAACCAGGCCGTGGCGATCGACTTTTGATTCACTGAACCCGCCCGGTCGCTTCAGAAGCCAAATGCCTCGTATCAGAAGCGCCACGCAAAGGGCCAGCGCGGCACATACAAGCAGCGAAAAGAACTGCCGAATCAGACTCAGCTTGCCGCCTGCGAATAGTTTGATGTAGCTCGTCAGATAATGACCCACGATGTCGCTGGCCGAACTCGTGAAGCCTTTATCTTTCGAATAGCTGGTGACCCAGGAGAACAGGTTCGGATAGGTGGAATGATCCGCGGCCTGGTAAGCCAGTCCATAAGCCATAGCAACAATGCAACCGGTGCCGGCGCAATAGGCAAACGCAATTGCCAATCGCTTGCGCCAGGCGTTGCTCCGTTCTACGAATACATACGCGAGCACAGGGACGTAGCTAAAAATCGCGAGTTCATGGAACAGCATTGCCGCTGCGTGAAAAAGCCCTGCGGCCACTATACGCCGGTTCGGCTTTAACAGGAACAGCGCGGAGAGCAGCAGTAGCAAAACGGAAACGATGTAACTGTCTGCGTCGATCGAAAACTTCCACCAGGTCGCTCCCGCTGCGAACAGCAAACCGCAGAAGAGCGGCACGCCGCGTGCACCCGTAAGCCGCCGGGCCAAGGTGAAGATGAGGCAGGCTGCGCCGGCGCTCAGAACAACATTGAGCGCTTGCAGTACAGTGATGGCGCGAATGCCCGGCCAGAGGAAAGCAATGGCCGCATAGATCCAATACCCGAGCGCGTTATACAACAGATGATTCGGATGAAACAGACCGGCGAAAGGCATTCGCTGCCGGTGCACGCTCTCGATATCGAGCGAAAACAAGACGCCGTCCCAGTAGTACGTCTTGGTCAGGAACGCCAGATACAGAACGAGAACACAGCCGCAAAGGGCGAATTGCGGCCGGTATTGCTTCATTCGTAGCGTAGCGTTCTGGACGGGTCAAGCAAAGCTGCGCGGCGGGCAGGGAAATAGCTTGCCAGCAGCGCCGTTGCCACCAAAACCAGGACGGCAATGCAATAGCTGAGAAGATCGGTTGGCTTCACGTCGTACAAAATTGCTGCGCTTGCTTTCGCAGCGCCGTATCCCAAAAGCAGTCCAACGACTGCGCCCAGAATTGCGGGAAATGCGCCTTGGAAAGTGAACTTCCGCAGAATGTCTCTGTGTGTCGCCCCAAGCGCCATCCGAATCCCGATCTCTGTCACCCGCTGTCCGATGGCGTAGGAAATCACCGCGTAAGTTCCGACTGCGGCAAGCAGAATTGCAATAGCTGCGAAAGCGCCCACAAGCGAAGTCTCAAAAACTCGCCAGCCCCTCTGCTCTGCGATGATCTGCTCCATGGTCTTGGGCAGAAAAACCGCGATCTCCGGATCAACTTTCTGAATGGCGGCGCGAATCGGTGCGACGTACTGCATTGGATTGCCCTGTGTGCGGGCGATAATCGACAGCCAGATATATTCGATCTGATTCAGAGAGAAGAAAATCTGTGGGATGGGTGCCTTCTCGAGCCCCAGTTGGCGAACATCGCCCACCACGCCAACGATTTCGTAGTAATGGGATGGGTCCGGCGCGAGCGCGATCCGTTTCCCCGGCGCAATCCGGCCATCTAAAAAATGGTCCAGGAATGCCTGGTTCACAACCACCACCGTTCGCGTCTCCTGGCGGTCGCGTTCATCGAATACTCTGCCCCACAATACGGGGATCTTCAGCGTTCGAAAGTAGCTGGGCGAAACGCGCGTCCACTGCGCGTAGGGCGCGCCAAAGGCGGAACGCGGGCGCGGCTTCCCTTCCACCAGTACGCCGGCTCCCCCACCTGTTCCGGTCAGAGGAAGGTCGGATGCGAAGGCCGCATTCTCGATTCCAGGAATTTGATCGATGCGGTCAAGCACGGTGCGTGTAAACAGCCCGATCTTGCCCGGATGCACAGCATCGAGCCGGGAAGGGGGCAGCGAAATGTGTAATGTCAGCAGGTGATGCGTATCAAAGCCCGGTTCAATCTGCAGAGCATGAATAAAGCTTCTGAGCAGAAGGCCGGAGATGACGAGTAGCAGCGTCGCCAGCGCGCTTTGCACAAAAACGAAAAACCGTTTCACATTTTGCTGCGCGCGGGAATCCGTGGCTCGCGTGCTGGATTCTCTCAATGCATCAGCAACGGGCGCGAAGGAAGCGCGCAGCGCAGGGGCTAGCCCAAAACCGATGCTCGTCAACGATGCAATGGCCACAGCAAACAGAAGCACGCGCCAATCCACATGGATGTTTTGCGCTAGCGGGATTCTTAGAGCCGTGAGGCGCGTGGTGATCCGCACCAGAACCACCGCCAGAGCAACCCCCACGGCGGCTGCGGCGAAGGAAAGCAGAACGTTTTCTGTCAGGATCTGCCGGAATAATTGAGAACGGCTGGCTCCGATAGCAACGCGAATGGATAGCTCGCGTTGTCTCCCGGACGCGCGTGCAAGCGCAAGGCTCGCGACGTTAACGCAAGCGATCAGCAGAACGGCGGCGACAAAACCAAAAAGCAGCAGCAGGGCAGATTGATAATCGCCCGTGATGGTTTGCCGCAGAGTGCGCGCCCGGGCGCTGACATTCTCATTCCGTAGCGGGTATTCAGCGGCGAGCGAAGCGGCCACGGCGCTAAGTTCGCGATTCGCCTGATCGAGTGTTACTCCCGGCCGCAATCGCCCCAAAGCGTAGTACCAGTGATAACCTCTGCCATTCTCGGTTTTCGAAAGATCCATGTTGAGCGGCAGCCATACATTGACCTCGCTGAACATCATTAGAAAATCTGGGACCACGCCGGCTATCGTGTAAGGCTTTCCGTCAATCACGATTTGGCGTCCCAGCACATTCTGCCCGCCAAATTGGCTATGCCAAAAAGCACTGCTCAACAGAGCTTCGTTTCCGCGCCCGGGCTGATTTTGGTCGGGCGAAAAATTCCTTCCCAGCAGCGGAGACGCCCCAAGCAGCGGCAGCAATCGGGCGCCCGCTTCCAGAATGCGAACTCGAACGGGCGAAGAGATCCCGGTGAGGTTCCCCTGGTTGATGCGATAAAGCGCCAGAGCGGAAAACGACTGCAGGCGGTCTTTCCAGTCCATAAAGTCAGTCATGCTGACCTTGAGTTCTGTGCCACGCCGCGAATCGAGTTCGCTGATCTGCACGATGCGGGATTCATCGCGTACCGGCAAGGGACGCAGCAGCACGCCGTTGACGATGGTGAAGATTGCCGTCGTGGCCCCAATCCCTGCCGTTAAGGCGATAAATGCCGCCAGCGTGGAACCAGGATTCTTAGCCGCCTGCCGTAATGCGTAGCGGACGTCCAGTACGAGGGTGTCTTGGATTGACAAAGCTAACCGCGCAAATAATGAGAGTAACAAGATGATGGCGATGCCGGCCGTGCGCGTTAGTCGAAAGGGAGCGGACCGCGTCACTTCGGGGCACGTCTGGATCTTCGCGAGCGATGTCATCGATTCGGGAGGCGCAAATGCCGGCGATTGTGTTCGCGTAGTAGATCTCAAAGGCCGCCAGCTCGGCACCGCTCACTACAGCGCCGCCTCCCAGATCGCGCTTCGTTTGTTAAGCCGGCATAGCGAAGAAGTTGGCCGCGCTTTTCTACAACGAAGAATCGAAGCCGCTTATCAGTATCGAAATAAAATCGTCACCGGATCGGACGCCTACCGCCTCATTCATGCGGAAGGAGATCTCCTGCCGGGCTTGGTCGTGGATCGATACGGCGATTACCTCGTGATGCAGCTACTCGATCAAGGCATGGACCGCATGGCGAATGAAATCGTTGCCGCGCTCCAAACTGTACTAACCCCGCGCGGAATTCTGGCGCGCAACGATGCACCCGTCCGGCTGAAGGAAAACCTGCCATTGGAAATTTGCACGTCGGCGGGCGAAATCCCCGAAAAAGTCGAAATCCAGATGAATGGGTTGGTTTGCCGCGCTGATCTGGCTACTGGCCAGAAGACCGGCATCTTTCTGGATCAGCGGGAAAACTATTTAGCCGTGCGGCGCTATGCCTCGGGCCGCGCGCTCGATTGTTTCTGCGCCACCGGAGGCTTTGCACTGCATTTAGCCGGAGTTTGTCAATCGATCGTGGCGGTCGATAGCTCCAAGCCGGCGTTGGAGATTGCACGGCAAAACGCCGAACTCAATAAGATTGCAAATATCGATTTTCGCGAAGCGGATGTACTCGATTTTCTGCCCGGCCTCGTCGCGGCCAGGCAACGCTTTGACATGGTCGTTGTCGATCCGCCTGCATTTACTAAATCACGTGGGGCGCTGGAAGGCGCGGCACGCGGGTACAAAGAGGTCAATCTGCGCGCCCTTCGTCTTCTCGATCACGGCGGTATTCTGGTGAGCTGTTCGTGCTCTCACCACATGAGCGAAGCGCATTTACTCGAAGTGATTGCCGCCGCGGCGCTCGATTGCGGCAAACAGTTACGCGTGCTGGAGCGGCGAACGCAATCGCAGGATCATCCGATTCTGCTCACCGTGCCCGAAACACACTATCTGAAATGCTTGATCTTTGAGGTGGTTTGACTCAGAGGACGATCCGCGAGTCGCCTTCACGCTTCGTCACATGCACGCGATCGAGGTATTCAAGCAGCGGGATTGCGTACTTGCGAGAAATCTGCGTCCACTCTTTGAACTCCGGAACGGAGAATTTTCGTCCCTTATGGGCTGCGAGCGAGTTCCGGATGTGCGCGATCACGTCGGCATGATATACGAGATCGGGAGAAAGGCGAATGAGCTTGCCGTTCTTGATCAGAGTTTCCAACAGCCCGCGTGCTTTCTTTGGGTCCGGATCTGTGTTTTTCAAAATTTCACCAGCGAACGGCGGCTGAAATCCCGCTTGACGAAATGCCTTTTCCAACTGAGCGAGCGCGGCGAGCTCGCCGGAGTTCACACGCGGCTGGTGATCTCGTAATGCGATCACGTCCCCGCGAATGATAACGGATAGGTTGTGATCCAAAACGGCATCGGCAAACGCCGGATCGAGGTTACGCTTCACCTGCGCGATCGGCGCGCCGGCAGCCGCCGGATTGGTTGCATGAAAGTTCGCCAGCCACTGAGTCAACTCCCGCCGCTTTTGCTCAATCAGTTTTTTACTGACGGCACGCTGGGCGGCATCGATAAACAACAATGCCGAATTTTGCGCGACGGCAGCTCTGATCGCTTCCGGTGGGGCGCCGGTGAGGCGCACTAAATCGCTGAGGCGCTGGCCGGAGGCGCTTTCTTCGATCAGGATTTCCAGCCGCTCGGCAAAATCGGCGCGCGCGAGCCTGTCCAGCCGCGCCAGGACTTTGGCGCGGTTCATCCGGTGTTTCGGAAACGCGTCGACAACCACACCGCCCGCAATCGTTTCCGCAGGCGAAGGCCGGCGAATTATCAGCCGGTCACCGGGCACGGCGAGCACGGGTTCGGAAAGCCGGATGCGCGCGTAGGGGCTGCCAGCAAACGCCTTGACTTCAGCGGCAATTTCGGCTGTTCCCAGATGAATCAGCGCCTGTCTCCGGGTTGCAGGAACGTGCTTGGCATCCAGCCACTCGAGTTGAGCATCGAACATTCTTGTTGGCTCCAGTCCGGCTTTCGACGTAAGCGAAAAGCCACGCTGGATCTCGCCGTGATCGATGCCGGTGAGGTTCACCGCCGTGCGCTCGCCGGCAATGGCTTCCTCCACTGCCTGGCCGTGTACCTGCAAGCCGCGGATGCGCGCCTCCCGAGCGATCGGATGAATCACCACGGTTTCGCCGGCGCGCAGCCTGCCTTGTGAGAGCGTGCCGGTCACGACCGTGCCAAATCCTTTTAGAGCGAAGCTGCGATCAATTGGCAACCGCGCCAAGCCGACGGCGCTGCGTCTGGTAATTTGGCCCCCAAGCATTCCGAGTTGCTGTTTCAACTCTTCCAGGCCTTGCCCCGTTTTGGCGCTGGCGCGAACGACGGGCGCCTTTTCTAGAAATGAGCCGGCGACGAGATTCCGCACGCTCGCTAGCGTCTCTGCCATCTGGCCTTCGCTTGCAAGATCAATTTTTGTAAGCACGAGGATTCCGTACCGGATCTGCAGCAGGCGGCAGATTTCAAAGTGCTCGCGCGTTTGCGGTTTTACCGATTCATCGCTCGCCACCACCAGCAGCACGGCGTCGATGCCTGCCACGCCTGCCAGCATATTCTTGATGAAACGTTCATGGCCTGGAACATCGATGAAACTGATCTGTTCGCCCGAAGGCAGCGTCAAGTGAGCAAATCCAAGGTCGATCGATATGCCGCGCTTTTTTTCTTCTGCAAGCCGGTCGGTATCGATCCCGGTCAGCGCGCGAACCAGCGAGGTTTTGCCATGATCAATATGGCCTGCAGTTCCAACCACCAGTCCAGTGCGGGCTTGCATACTACAGTTATCTGACATGATGTCGAATCGTTTAGAGGAAGTACGCCGCCGGCATGCTAACGCGGAAGCGGGCGGAGGGCCGGAACGCAAAGAACGCCAACATCGCGAGGGAAAGCTATCCGCCCGCGAGCGAATCGATCTGCTGCTCGACGAGGGCACCTTCGAAGAGCTCGACAAGCTGGTGCGCCATCGCAGCCATAACTTCGGCATGCAGCACCATGTCATCGATGGCGATGGCTTCGTCACCGGATACGGTTGCATTCACGGCCGGACGGCCTTTGTGTTCGCGCAGGATTTTACCGTCTTCGGCGGTTCCCTTTCGGAAGCGAATGCGCAGAAGATCGTCAAGATCATGGATCTGGCAATGAAGACGGGCGCGCCCGTCATCGGGTTGAACGATTCCGGCGGTGCGCGCATCCAGGAAGGCGTCGAGTCCCTGGCCGGCTATGCCGACATCTTTTTACGCAACACGCTTGCCAGCGGTCTCATTCCCCAGATTTCGGCCATCATGGGCCCGTGCGCAGGAGGCGCGGTGTATTCGCCGGCGCTGACCGATTTCGTCTTCATGGTGAACCATACGAGCCACATGTTTGTCACCGGCCCGGATGTGATCAAAACTGTAACGCATGAAGATGTCACGAAGGAAAATTTGGGCGGGGCGATGACGCACAATTCGGTTAGTGGCGTGGCGCAATTTCTTGCCGCCGATGATGCTGATTGCTTGCGCAGCATTCGCGAGCTGATGCGCTTTATTCCACAAAACAATCTGGATGGCGTGCCGCGCGTCGCAACAAAAGATCCGGAAGACCGCGCCGATGAAAGCCTGGACACGCTCATTCCCCCGGAGTCGAATAAACCGTACGACATCAAAGATGTCATCCGGCGGGTGATCGATGACGGCTATTTCTTCGAAGTGGCTGAGCATTATGCGCGCAACATCGTGATTGGGTTCGCGCGCATGGCAGGCGAGACGGTGGGAATTGTGGCCAATCAACCGGCATTTCTGGCCGGCTGCCTGGATATTAACTCGTCTACCAAAGGCGCCCGCTTCGTGCGCTTCTGCGATGCCTTTCAGATACCCATTCTGACCTTCGAAGATGTTCCCGGCTTTCTGCCCGGCACGGAGCAGGAATTCGGCGGCATTATCCGCCACGGGGCGAAGCTGCTGTACGCCTATGCCGAAGCAACCGTGCCGAAAATTACCGTGATTACGCGCAAGGCCTATGGCGGAGCGTATTGCGTGATGGGCTCCAAGCACCTCCGCACGGACGTGAACTTTGCCTATCCGACGGCGGAGATTGCGGTGATGGGGCCCGAGGGTGCGGTGAACATCCTCTACCGGCGCGAGTTGCAGAATGGCGATAATCCCGAGTTGATCCGGCAGAAGAAGATCGAGGAGTATCGGGAGCGCTTTGCCAATCCGTTTGTAGCCGCTGAGCGGGGTTATATCGATGACGTCATCGAGCCGCATGAGACCCGGCCGAAAGTGATCCGGGCCTTGCGCATGCTCGCCAACAAGATTGACACCATGCCGCGCAAGAAGCACGGCAATATACCGCTATAAAAAACCCACGGCAGACGAACAGCCCGTTACTAAGCATGGAATCTCACGAGTTCTCATAAGCTCGCAAGAACTCTTCTCGCGGTATTCGCGCTTGCGTCAAAATAGTTCGCAATGTCGATCCCTTAATTTTGGGGTGGTTTGGAATGCTAAGAAAATCGGCGCCCCCTTCGCGGCGAATACGCCGCATGGCAATATGCTCGCCTCACGCACGAGCTCGAATCCAATCGCCCTGAAAGCAGCAATGACTCTGGCTTTCGGAGCATCGGCTGGAAACTTGCCCATCAGGCCGAAATAGTTGCCTCTGCGATGAAAGCTTCAATCAGTGCCGCATCGTCCCGCAGGACTTCGTCCCCAAAGGTGTCGATGTGAAACCGTATTGCTGATTTGACATCGGCCAGCGCTTCCTCGTAAGTGTCGCCCTCGCCCACGACAGTCCCTTTTATTCCCGGCGGATAGGCCACATACCCATCGGGATGTTTCTCCACTACGACCTTGAATTGTCGAGCCATCCTCTGCCTGAAGTCTATCATTGACAACGGCTTCGGCTATTTTTCTGTACTTCTGCTTTCCAGCTCATCCGGGAAAGTCGTGCATGTTTTTCTACTCTCCCTCGCTGCCTACCTTTAACACAGCGAGAAACGCCTCCTGCGGAATGTCCACGCGCCCGACGCGCTTCATGCGGCGCTTGCCTTCCTTCTGCTTCTCGAGCAGTTTGCGCTTGCGCGTGATGTCTCCGCCATAGCATTTGGCCAGCACGTTTTTGCGCATCGCCGAAATGGTTTCGCGCGCGATGATTTTCGTACCGATCGCGGCTTGCAGCGCCACTTCAAACATCTGCCGCGGGATCAGCTTGCGCAGCCGTTCGATCAGCGCCTTCCCGCGCTCATAAGCATGATCGCGGTGCACAATCATCGAGAGCGCATCAACCGGTTCGCCCGCCACCAGCACGTCCAACTTCACCATGGGTGAAACGCGATAACCCGAAAAATGGTAATCGAGCGAAGCATAGCCGCGCGAAGCCGATTTCAAACAGTCATAAAAATCGAGTACGATCTCATTCAGCGGAACTTCATATAACAGCAGCACGCGGCCGCTGCCGATATATTCAAACTTTTTCTGAACGCCGCGTTTTTCTTCGAGCAGCTTCAGGATCTCGCCGATGTACTCTTCGCGTGTGATGACGGTGGCATCGATGATAGGCTCTTCGACCTGCCTGATCGCCGAAGGCTCCGGGAATTTTTGCGGGTTGTCTACCTCGATCACGTCGCCGGCCGTGGTAGTCACGCGGTAACGCACGCCCGGCGCGGTGGTGATCAGGTCAATCTGGAATTCGCGCTCCAGGCGCTCCTGGACAATTTCGAGATGCAGCAGGCCCAGAAATCCACAGCGGAAACCAAAGCCGAGCGCCACCGAATTTTCCGGCTCAAAGCTAAATGCGCTGTCGTTCAGACGCAGCTTTTCTAACGCGTCGCGCAGCAGGCCGTGTTCATGCGACTCCACCGGGTATAGGCCGGCGAACACCATCGGCTTGACTTCCTGAAAACCGGGCAGGGGTTCGCTCGCTGGCCGCGCGTCATCGGTAATGGTGTCACCCACCTGCGCGTCCGAAACGGTCTTGATATTCGCAAAAAGGAAGCCGGCTTCGCCTGCGGCGAGTTCATCGCACGGCACGGGTTTCGGCGATTGAAAGCCCACGCCTTCTACTTCGTAGGCTTTGCCGTTCGACCATAGCCGGATCTTTTGGCCTTTTCTCAACACCCCATCGACGACACGCGTCAGAATGATGACGCCGCGATATGGATCAAACCAGGAATCGAAGATCAGCGCGCGTAGCGGAGCTTCGGGATCGCCCTTCGGCGCGGGAATACGGTGCACAACCGCTTCGAGGATTTCCTTAATGCCAATCCCGTTCTTTGCGCTTGCCAGAATTGCGTTCGATGCGTCCAGGCCGATCACCTGCTCGATCTGCTCGCGAATGCGTTCCGGCTCGGCCGATGGCAGATCAATCTTGTTAATGACGGGCACGATCTCCAGATCGTGATTCAAGGCAAGATACGTGTTGGCGAGAGTCTGTGCTTCTACGCCTTGCGAAGCATCCACCACGAGCAGCGTGCCTTCACACGCCTGCAGGCTGCGCGATACCTCGTAGGTGAAATCGACGTGCCCGGGCGTATCGATGAGATTTAGCTCGTACGTGTTGCCGTCATCGGCTTTGTAATTCAACCGGACCGCATGCGCTTTGATCGTGATTCCGCGCTCGCGCTCCAGGTCCATCGTGTCCAAAACCTGCTCCATCATCTCGCGTTCGGAAAGCGCGCCGGTGTACTCTAACAAGCGGTCCGCAAGCGTGGATTTCCCATGATCGATGTGCGCGATGATAGAGAAATTCCTTATTAATTGGGGGTCCATGCTGCGGTAGACTTGAGGAGGTTAACCGAATTATCCCATAGCGAACGCAGTTTCTCCGTTGTTGTTCGTGCTCTTTCATGCCTTATCAAACGTTCCAAGGATCGCTTGATGCAACACGGCTGCGCATTGGCGTGGTGGTCAGCCGCTTCAACGAATTCATCACCGAACAACTTGCGAAAGGCGCGCTCGACACGCTCGAAAAACATGGCTGCGCGCACGAGAATATCCGCTTTGTGAAGGTACCGGGAGCCTGGGAATTACCCGTGGCCGCTAAAGCGCTGGCATCCACCTGCGACGCCGTTGTCGCTTTGGGCGCGGTGGTGCGCGGCGACACGCCGCACTTCGAATATGTAGCGGCCGGGGCCGCGGACGGATTGCAAAAGGTAAGTCTGGAGACCGGCGTGCCCATCGCTTTCGGCGTGCTGACCACCGATAACCTGCAACAGGCGATGGATCGTGCCGGCGGAAAAAGCGGCAACAAAGGATGCGAAGCCGCCGAAGCTGCCATTGAACTGGCGAACTTGTTGAAGCTGTTGAGAGGCAATATCTGAATATGGCCGCACGGCACAGATCACGCCGGCGCGCGCTGCAGATTCTATTCGAATGGGATCTGCGCGGCGAACCCGTGGACCGCGCAATCGCGCATTTTTACGACACGCTCTATTCCGAAGAGAGCCCAACCAAGCCTAAACCGGATCGCTTTATGGAGGAACTGGTGCGCGGGACGGTCGCCAGAGCCGCCGAAATCGATAGCAGGATCGAAGCCAAATCCGAACACTGGCGATTGGCGCGCATGCCCGTGGTCGACCGCAACATTCTGCGGCTGGCCATCTTCGAATTGGATCAGAATACCGTGCCCGCGCCCGTGATTATCGATGAAGCACTCGGGTTGGCCCGGCAATTTTCAAGCGACGAATCGCTGGCTTTTATCAATGGCGTTCTGGATGCCATCCACCGGCAGGCGCTGGCAGCGCGGGGGTAAAAGAGGCGCTATTTACCAATGCAAAACATCGAAAATATACGATTCAGAATGTCGTCTGCCGTGGTCGCGCCGGTGACGGCATCGATCGGCCGCAGGGCAGCGTAAAGATCAAGCAGCAGCATTTCGTGCGGGATCTGAAATTCGACGGCGAGGCGCGCATTGCCCAGCGCCTCAGATGCTTCTCTCAGCAAAGCTTCGTGGCGAATGCTCGTGATACTGCCGCTTTCCGGTGCTGACAATCCTTCGGGTGCCAGGCGATGAACAATCGCCTCGCGCAATTTCTCGATCCCTTGTCCGGTTATTGCAGATACGGGCAGGAAATCGCCGTCCCCGAGAACCCCCAGGTCCGCCTTGTTGCCGATTAACAACGGGCGCAGCGGCTCCAGTTTTTCCATCAGCACGCGATCCGCGTAGGCCAGCGGTTCGGAGATATCCACGACCAGCAGCGTAAGATCGGCATCTGCCATGGCTTGATAGCTGCGTTCGATCCCGAATTTTTCTACCAGGTCGCTGGCTTCCCGAATGCCCGCAGTATCGACTAATTTCAGCGGTATTCCCGCGATTGTGGTCGCCTCCGAAACGGTATCGCGCGTGGTTCCCGGAATATGCGTCACAATAGCGCGGTCTTGCTCCAGCAGGCGATTGAACAAACTGCTCTTACCCACATTGGGGCGGCCGGCAACGGCTAGCGTGAAGCCTTGAAACACCAGCCTGCCGGTTGAAAAGCTCGCTATCAATTGTCGAAGCGCGCTTTCTATTGGCTTCAACCGTCGCAGAATCTCATCCGGGGCTGCCACAGTGATGTCGTCTTCCGCGAAATCGATACCGGCTTCAAGCAGCGAGATCAGCTCCAGCAGTTGCTCCTTTATCGGCGCGATCCGGCGCGAAACCGATCCTTCCATCTGCTGGGCGGCGACACGGGCCTGATACAACGTAGTGGCCTCGATGAGTTCACGCACCGCTTCGGCCTGCGGCAAATCGATCCGGCCATTGGCGTATGCACGCAGCGTAAACTCGCCCGGCTCGGCGATACGGGCGCCTTGCTCTACTGCTCGTTCCAGACAAAAGCGCAGTACCACCGGCGAGCCGTGACAGGTGATCTCGATTACGTCATCGGCGGTGTACGAATGCGGAGCTTCGAAGAACGCAACAACAACCTGATCGATTATGGCCCCACTGGCATCAACTAATTCGGCAAATTGATTACCCCAACTGCGCCAGCGCGGGCCTCTGGAGAAGCGCAAAATGCTTTCTGCAATATGGCGGCTCTCCCTACCGGAGAGGCGAACCGTGCCCAGGCCGCCGCGGCCCATCGGTGTGGCAATCGCGACAATGGTGTCGCGCAGATTCATTTCGCGGAACTATCTTGGACCGCGTCCGCGCGGCGGGCGATTGCCCGGACCGGGTCCGCGGCCATGGCCTTCGCGTCGTCCTTCATGCCGGCCCGTGCGCCCGTTTCCGTGCCCCTGCGGCCGGCCCCCGCGATGTGGCCCGCGTGGAAGCGGAGGCGCGGGCGGCGTTGGCATATCGGCGGGAATCACTACTACCGCACGCGCCGGGCCGACGCCGACGCTCTCGCTGCGTAGGTCCTTTTCATCTCGCAGTGCTAGATGAATCACGCGGCGCTCGCGGCTGCTCATCGGATTGAAGTGAAACGGCACGCGCGTCTTCTTCACTTTATCGGCTGCCGCCAACGCGCTCAGGCGAAGTTCTTCCACCCGCAGCATCCGGTAATCGTTCGCATCGAATGAGATCAGCGAATGATCTTCGGGCGGAATCCGCAGAGCTTCCATCGTGAGATGCTCCAGCGCCAGCAGCAGCTCGGCGCGATTTTCAAGCAGCAGGTCCACATCCGGACCGGCAAACAGCACCGTCACTTCTGGGTTTTCCACTTCCGGATGCCGGCTTTCGGACGTGCGCACTTCATACGACAATTCGAATCCCGCGTCATCAATCAGCGGTTGCAGAAATTCGTCGATTTTTGGCCGCAGCGATTCAACAGTATATTTCATGCAAGTCTATCTCTTCACCGTCTTCTTGACCGGGGCTTTGCTCACCGGAGCCGGAGTTGCCGGTGCAGGAGTAGGCATGAATCTGTTGATGATGAGCTGAAATGCGATTCCAACCACGTTGCCGGTCAACCAATATAGTACAAGTCCTGCAGACGCGTAATAGAACATGAAGCCGAACAATAGCGGCATCAGCATCATCATGCGCTGCTGGTTGGGATCAACCCCCGCCGTCGGTGTCAGCCGTTGCGTGAAGAATTGAGTGGCGATCAGGATGATCGGCAGAATATGTATCGGCAGCGCTTCGGGCGAGGAAAGATCCGGCACCCAAAGCCAGGGGGCGTGCCGCAGCTCGATCGCAATCGCGAGTACGCGATAGAAGGCGTAGAAAAACGGTAGCTGGATCAGCATCGGCAGGCAGCCGCCGACCGGGTTCACGCCCTCGCGCTTGTAAAGATCCATGATCTCCTGGTTCTGTTCGGCCTTGCGGGGATCATTCAGCTTGATGTTCTTGTACTTGGCGTTGATCGCCTGAATTTGCGGCTGCAGACGCTGCATTTTGCGAGCCGATTTCAGGCTCGAGATGCGCAACGGGAACAAGGCCAGGTTAATGATCAGCGTGACAACGATGATGGCCCAGCCGTAATTGTTCGTCCAGTGATCGTTGGTCCAGTTCAACCAAACGAATAATGGCTTGGCGATTACGCCGAAGAAGCCCCAATCCACAATTTGCGTGAGTTTCGGGTTCACCTGCTTCAGGATGTCTATATCTTTAGGACCGACGAAGAGCGCGAAATCGTTTTGCGCCCCGGTAGAAAGTCCCGCGCCAATAAACGCGGCGGGCTTTTCTTCTCCCGGAATTTTCAACTCATCGCTGTACGTCCGCACCTCAAGCGAACCGTTGTCCGGCGGCAGCGCGACCGCGGCGAAGAAGTTGTCTTCCAGGCCCCCGAATGTATAGCTGCCCGTATCCGTAATCGGCCCGTTCTTGGCGTCTTTCGTGCTTTTCCGGATCAGCTTCCCGGCCGCGCCGTCATACCAGATCGTGTGTTCGTATCCCGATGCGTTGTGGACCGCAAAATCACCGAACCCTCCACGCCACATCAACAGACTTGGCGCCGGCGTGTTGTTCACCACTACCTGCGATTTCACATTGACGAGATAGCTGTCTTTGGCGAACTGAAACGATTTATGGATGGTCACCTTCCCATCCGAATACGCGTAATCGACAGCCAAGCCGTTCGACGCAGTCTGCGCTTGATACAGCACGGAGTTCGGGTCAACATCCAGCCGCTGGCCGGTGACTTCAATGGTGAACGGCAATGGGCATGGCTGCCCGTTTGCCAGCGTCAACGGGTTGCCTTTGTTGTCCAAATGAATGAGTTGGAGAGGCTTCCCCGTGTTGTCTGTGTATTTTTTCAGTACCCAGCTTTTGACCGCAGCGCCCTGGTTCGTGAACACGATCCGATACACGTCGGTGTCAATCGTGGTCGTCGCTACGGAGGTTGCTTGAATCTGTCCGGCAGGAACCGCAGTTGCCGTATTTGCAACCGCATTCGTTTGCGGAGCAGTGGTCGCGGTGGCAGCGGGCTTCTGCGCGAGTTGCGCGGCAGCCTTATGATTTACCGGAGCCACCGGCTTTGGTCCCGGCGCTGTTTTAAAAAGATACTGCGAGGCGATTAGCACCAGCATCATCAGCGCCAGTGCGATGGGAAGTCGCTTTTCGAGCGAGGGCGGCTGGGACGCGCCGCCGGGATTATTCGGCATAAAGAGATCTCATTTCAATCTTCAGCGGACAGGATCATAGCCGCCGGCGCGAAAGGGATGGCAGCGGCCTAACCGCTTTACGCCCATCCAAATCCCTTTAAGAACGCCATATTTCGCGACTGCGTCGAGCATGTACTCTGAGCAAGTGGGGTAAAAGCGGCAAGCAGAGGGCAGCAGCGGCGAGACAAACCGCTTATACCCGCGCAGCGCTATCATTACGATTCTTTGCATCGCGCGAACACCCGGCCAATTTCGCGGCATAGCTCCTCAAACGGCGCATCCAAAACATTACGTCTGGGATTAAAGACGATCGCATAACCTTCCGGGATCCGGTCCAGTTGACTGCGCACGGCCTCCCGCATGCGGCGCTTCACTCGATTGCGGGCAACAGCCTTGCCGATAGCCCTCGGCACCGTAAATCCGAAGCGTGAGCTTTCCGCCGGGTCCTCCAAACGAAGAGCAAAGGCGGCAAAATAGCGGCTGGTCATGCGAACACCGCTTTCGTAAACAGCGCGGAATTCAGACGAACGCCGGATTCGCTTCGTCGCAGGAAGCAAGAGCGGAACAAAGCTGTTTGCGGCTGCTTACAGGCCGCGAACAGCGCGCTCGTCGCTTACCGTCAGCTTATGGCGGCCTTTGGCGCGGCGGCGAGCCAGCACCGCCCGCCCATCGGCGGTCTTCATGCGTACCCGGAAGCCGTGGGTCTTGGCCCGGTGGCGATTATTCGGCTGAAACGTACGTTTTGGCATAGCGGATCTTGCTTTCTGTTTTTAATTACGTGGGAACGGTACCAGATTCGCCATCCACCAGGCGTGCAGGCGGAGCGGCAATTGTGCGCAGGCGCACTTCGGCTAATACACTGAACCCAAGTAACCAGTATAGGGCATCCCGGAAGCGGAGCAAGGCTAAATCCCATTTGGCGCTAACGGGAAAGGCGGCCAACCCCATAGGCAACGCGCCCTCACTATAACCTGCAACGGAAGAAAACCCGCCCGAGCCCGAGTTCGGAGTTCATACCCGCCTCCGCTGCCCCAATCGCTTCTGTATGCGAAAAGCCTGCCTCACTTAGCGCCAGCAAAATGTCCGGCTGCAGATAACAGCGCTCCGCCACCACGCTGCGATGCTGCCGCCATAGATTACCGGGCAGCGGCGCCTTGCTAAACCAGATCAACTCCGTCTCAGCCAGGTGTGTGTCTGTATCGTATTCGCCGCGCACCAGCGTCACGTTCACATCGTCCACAGTGACTGACCAGCGGTGCAGATCGGCCGAATACGCCTCCTCCAGATTCATGTCAAACACAAACAGGCCTTTCGCCGCCAGCACGTCTTTGACCCGCGCGAATACTGTTCCCAGCTCTTCGAGAGTGAGGATGTGGTTCAAAGAGTCGAACGTCGAAAGGACCGCATCGAATCTCTCATCCAGATGCAGCCGCCGGGCATCCTGAACGCGAAAATCTGCGCCCGCAAAATCCCGCCGCGCCTGTTCAATCAAGGGGGCCGACGCATCCACTCCCGTCACCTCATACCCGCGCGCCAGCAGTTCCTTTGTGACGTGGCCGGAGCCGCAACAAAGATCGAGAACCTTGGCCCCGGCAGCAACTTGCGAAAAGAACAAGCGCTCCAGCGCAGGCAGCGCCGCCGGCAGATACCAATCGTTCCAAAGCCTGTGGTACATCCCGGCGATTTCGTCGTATGGAGAGTCGCTTTCGATAGCCACTAACTTATAGAAGTCGTCTTCTGGCGGTCGGGATGAGCCGCGTGCCCTTTCAACTGTTCAATATCCAGATGCCTCACATCGCGCGCCTCAACCGCATAGGAAAAATAGTCGGGAATATTTTTTCCCCACGCCACGCTGCAGTTTCGCAGTGTCACCTGGTCGGCGTAGCTGATATAAAACCCGGGCGTTCCCCGAAACTCCACATCGCGTTGCGCCGACGTGGGGCGATTATCGAACATGCCGCCGGGATAATTCGTCCAGCGGTCGAGCGTGATCGCTACGTCCTCAAGCACAACATCTCGAATGCGGCTCGCCAGGCTGCCGGAAATGCGCACGCTGTTCTCGGATTTCGCAGTGATTTTGCTTACGTGCACTCCATGTAGATGCCCGATTTTGCCGCCCGCCGTGCGTGGAATGGCTGTAAAGGAAATCGCTTCGCCGCGCCCCCACCACGGTTCCGCAAAGTAGCGCGAGGTCAGCTTAATGTTATGAAACTCGATGGTCGAAATGCTGCCCTCATCGCGTAACTGAATCGATAAGCCCCGCGAGCTGTTGCGAATTTCGCAATTCTCCATCCGCACGTCGCGAATGTCCCCCACCGTTTCAGTCCCGATCTTCAAACCCGCATCCTGAGTATCGATCACGCAATCGCGCACGATGATGTTTTGCGTTATGCCGTAATTCCTAGGTTGGCGGCTGCTCTTGATCACAATGGCATCATCGCCGCACACGATATGGCACCTCCGAATCACAACATTGCGGCAATGATCGGGATCGATGCCGTCACAATTAGGCACGTTCAGCAGATTGCGGATCTTGATGTTATCCACCAGCACGCGATCGCAGCCGAGCATGTGAAGACCCCAGTAAGGCGCCTGGCCGAACGTGATGTCGCGAATCTGCAGATCACGGCAGCCGGTGAGCACAAAAATTTTCGGCCGCCATTCGCGCGGGATCCAAATCTCCCGCGCGTCGTCGTAGCGGGTCATAAATTCCGTTGCGCGTCCGTTGATGCTGCCGCTTCCCGAGATCGTGAGATTATGCGCGCCGTTGGCCGCAATCAGCGCCCCACCGCGATAATCCTCGCGCTGCGTGCTTGCCATCAGCTCGGCTTTGTCGGCGATATGAAAGTCGATGTTGCTTTTCAGTTCAATGCTGCCGATCAGATATTTGTGCGGACCGCGTACCAGCACCTGAGCGGCGCTACCGGAAGCGGCGGCCGCATCAATCGTTTTCTGAAACGCCGCGGTGTCGAGCGTGGCGCCGTCTCCAACAGCGCCATAGCTAAGAACGTCGAACACGCGCGCGCCCTGTTGGCCGCGCTGTGCCGTCGCCATGGCCGGTATCAGGGAGGCCGCTGATAAAAAAAACCGGCGAGTGATTTGAGTGCGTGACATGCAGGATGGTAGGGACGAGCAGATTCGAACTGCTGACCTGCCGCTTAGGAGGCGGCCGCTCTATCCATCTGAGCTACGTCCCCGCAATTTATATGTTCCCCCTGTGCGCTCCTTCGCAGTCTAGCAGTGACAATATAAGACGTGATTGAGACCGGGCTCAAAGACAAAATTGTCATCGTGACAGGTGCTGCGGCCGGCATCGGCAAGGCAACGGCACAGCGATTCGCCGCAGAAGGCGCGCGCGTGGCCTGCTGGGATCTGAAGCCAGGCGAGGCTCCGGCAAACGGCCTGTTTCAAGCCGTAAATGTCGCTGACTCATCCGCCGTCGATGCTGCCGTCAAAGAAGTGGCGGAACGCCTCGGCACACCCTACGTGCTGGTCAATAACGCCGGCATTCTGCGCGATGGGCAGCTCGTCAAATATAAGGATGGCGCAGTGGCCGGTCTCATGAGCGACGAGCAGTTCGATTCACTCATCTCCGTCAACCTGAAGGGCGTCTTTCACTGCACGCGCGCCGTCGCGCCGCATATGATTCAGGCCGGAGGCGGCGTTATCTTGAACGCCTCCAGCGTCGTCGGCATCTACGGCAACTTCGGCCAGACGAATTACGTGGCTGCCAAAGCCGGAGTCATCGGCATGACGAAGGTGTGGGCGCGCGAGCTCGGCAGATACAAAATTCGCGTGAATGCAGTAGCCCCCGGATACATCGCCACGGATATGACAAAGCAAATGCCGGAGAAAATTTTGCAGACCATGCGCGACCACACGCCCTTGGGCCGCTTGGGCCAGCCCGAAGATATTGCAAATGCTTACCTGTGGCTTGCCTCCGACGCGGCGTCTTTTGTCACCGGCGCCGTGCTGAGCGTCGATGGCGGCGTAGTGCCGGGCACATAGATTTCATGCCAGATCGAGCGAGGTGCTGTGTAGTTGGCGGCGGCCCGGCCGGCATGATGCTGGGCTATTTGCTGGCGCGTGCCGGAGTGCAAGTCACTGTGCTCGAGAAACATCGCGACTTCTTTCGTGACTTCCGCGGCGACACGGTCCATCCCTCCACATTGCAGGTATTTTCTGAACTTGGATTACTTGAAGATCTTTTAAAACTGCCACACCAGAGGATTACTTCGGCCAGCGGCGTGTTCGGCGGCTTCGAGTTCACAATGGCCGATTTCAGTCATCTGCCGGTACGCTGCCGTTTTGTCGCGTTGATGCCGCAATGGGATTTTCTGAATTTCCTGGCCGGCAGGGCGCGACAGCTTCCCGGCTTTCGCATCGAAATGGAGCATGAAGCCACGGACCTGCTTTGGAACGGCGCCCGCGTGGCGGGTGTGACGGTGCAAACACCGTCTGGTACGCAGACAATCGAGGCAGACCTCGTCATCGGCTGTGATGGACGGCACTCGACGATTCGGCGCTGTTCAGGTTTCGAAGTGATCGATACCGGCGTTCCGATTGACGTGCTCTGGTTTCGCATTAGCAGAGAATCAACCGATCCGGAGCAATTACTCGGACGCGTGAACTACGGAAAAGCTCTCATTTTGATCAATCGCGGAGACTACTTCCAGGCGGGCATGATTATCCGGAAAAACAGTTTCGAGCAGATCAAACAAGCGGGTCTGCCGGCCTTCCGCGATTCCCTGGTGCGAATCGCACCACTTCTAAGCGATCGTGTTGACGAGCTGCGCGATTGGGACCAGATCAAGCTGCTCAGTGTTCAGATCAATCACCTGCGCTGCTGGCATCGAGCCGGCTTATTGTGCATCGGCGATGCCGCGCATGCGATGTCGCCGGCCGGAGGAGTAGGCATTAATGTCGCTATACAGGATGCGATTGCCGCAGCGCGCATTCTCATACCTGCCTTGCTCGGGAATCATCCAATAGACGGCGTGCTTGCCCGCGTACAGCGAAGACGCCAGTTTCCGGTGCGTGTGATTCAACAAATGCAGCGCCAGGCGCATCTGGCGCTGGCGCGTGTCTTCGATCACCCGGGGCCGCTGGCCGCGCCCTGGCAGCTCAAGCTTTTTGTGCGTATTCCGGGCGTGCAACGGTTCATGGGACGCCTGATCGGAATCGGCCTCCGGCCTGAGCATGTCCGAAATCTACCCGGCGTGTAGCCCCAAGCTAAAAGAAAATCTTTGCCGCTAATTGCAAAATGCGCGGATCGCTGGTGGCGCTGCCCGGAGCAGGAGTAAAGAACGTGCTCAACGGCACAAACGTCGTGCCGGTGAAATTGTACTGCGTGGTCCGGAGCGATACGAAATTCACGCGGTTGGTCACATTGAACGCCTCTCCGATGATCTGAAGCCGCACGCGCTCCGAACCAAGCGGGAAGAATCGCGACAGCCGCACATCGTCCGTCATGAAGTTCGGACCGCGCAGTGCGTTCCGCCCCTGAAACGGTGTGCGATCGTTGCGTAAGTTGCCGTCATTATTAACGTCCGATACCTGCCCGATGCTCGACGTGTAGGGCCGTCCGCTCTGCACGTTTGCAAGCGTCGAAATCTCCCATCCGTTTACGACCGCGCGCAGGAACGCATTCCCGCCGGGCGATATGAAGTTTGTATCGAACACGCCGGAGAAGACAAAACGGTGCCGGATGTCGGCGTTCGCGTTCCCGCGATCCAGATCCGGCTGCAATTGGTTCTGCACAATCTTCGTATCATCCGTTCCAAACACCACAGCCGTCGCGTCCGGGTCATCGTCGATAGCGTGCGACCACGTGTAGGAAGTCTGAATCAGAAAATTATGTGAGAACCGCTTCGTGAGTTGGACGAATGCGCCGTTATAGCTCGAATCCGCCCCACTATCTGCCAGCCAGATCCGCCCGTAGTTCCCGTTGGGGCGTGCCGTCGGATGCCGGTAAAACACGAAGGTGCCCCCGCCTTGAACCGGAGCAACCACTGGCGTAGCGGGAAAGAGGTTAATGTCTCGCGTTCTGGGCAGATGCAGAGCATGTAAGCCGAGATATCCCATCGTGATCGAGTACGTGTTGCCAAGCTGCCGCTCGAGGTTGAAGTTCCATTGCTGCGTGCGCGGATTCACGAAATTATTCGCGAATACAAACAAACTCGGCGTGCGATTCACAGTCGGGATGCCCGGCAGCAGATTCGGATAAGTCACCGGAATGTTGGGCGCATTAAAAGTAAACGACTGCACCTGAATGCCGTTTTGGGTGAACGCGGTTCCAGTGAAAATCGACGGCGTCACGGCATAAAAAATTCCGTAGCCGGCTCGAATGACCGTCTTCCCGTCTTCGGTGGGCGCATAAGCTAAAGCGAATCGCGGGCCGAAGTCAGTTTTGTCCAGGTTAATGCGGTTTGTTTTGATGTTCATGGCCGCGAGACTCGGATCGGGATTGAGAACCGGCGGCTGAGCGTAACCAAAGTAGTCGTAGCGCAGACCATAATTGAGAGTCAGTTTGCGTGAAATGCGCCAGCTATCTTGCACGAAGCCTGCATATTCGTTGACGTTCGGATAGACTGTAGCTCCCGTAGTCCCTGGTCCGGCGAACGCTTGGGTGAAGCTCGCCGGCTGATTCAACGCAAATGCATCGTAGCTGGTGAACGTAAAGGAACCGCCGAAGTTACCGGGAAAGTAGTTCGAGATCTGCTGGAAGATAAAGTCTGCTCCGAAGCGAATCGTGTGTGCGCCCGCCACGATGGACATAATCGCGGTCGGCTGGAACGTATCGATGTTTGCAGAGCGCGGGCTGAAGCTGTTGCGGCCGAAAGAAATCACCGTCGTGCCGCTCTGCTGGATGATCGTTTCCGGCGAGTTCGAATTCGCAAAGCCCGGCTCGTAATCGCGCGTATAGAAAAACCGGCCTTCGAGAACCTTGCTCGGGCCCAATGACGCCGTGTAGATGGCACCGGCATTATCCGTGCTCACGTTACTGTTGCCGGTGTGACCCACGGCGCTCGTGGCGCCCGCGTTCTCATAGTTCAGGCCCTTAAAGCGATTGGCGTTATAGCGGAATGAGATGTGCTGATTCTGCGTCAGGTTCCAATCCACTTTGCCCAGGTACACGTCGTTATTCAAGCTGTTCACATAGGAGACGAAATACTGCTGAAGGCGCGGCAGCACCGACTGTCCCAGGACATCGGTCGGGGCGGGCAGCACGCCGGGCGCTACCGTATTGGGCGTGGTGTTGCGCTGCCCGTCGTAATCGAAAAAGAAAAACGCGTGGTTGCGAACAATGGGGCCGCCGATATTGCCGCCAAACTGGTTGAAATGATACGCGCGTTTGGGCCGGCCGAGCGCGTTGTTATCCCAGCTATTCGCATTCAGTGCCTTATCGCGGAAGAATTCAAACGCATCTCCATGCAAGGCATTCGTGCCTGATTTCGTGATGGTATTAATAACGCCGCCGCCCGCGCGCCCGATCTCGGGCGCATAGCCGTTTGTGTTGACTTGAAATTCCTGGACGGCATCTTCGCTGAACGAATAGGGATTGCGTCCCGTTCCTGTGCGCCCCGTCGCCTGGCCGTAAAAGGTGTTATTAGCGTCTGAGCCATCAATCAGCAGGCTGTTGGACGTGCCGCGCTGGCCGCCGAAGGAGAGATCGCCCGTGCGCGTGGGGTCGCGCACCACGCCCGGCGTCAATAGCGTGAAATCCAGAAAGTTGCGGCCATTGATCGGCAGTTCCTGTATCTGCCGGTTCGAAATCGCGGTACTCGTCTCGGTCCGGCTGGTCTCAACAAGAGGCGCTTCTGCTGAAACGTCGATCCGCTGCGTCGCTGTCCCCACCTGCATCTGAATGTTCAGCGTGGCCACCGTCCCCACCGTCAGCCGGATGTTGTTTCGCACCGCCGTGCTGAAGCCGGGCTGCTCAATCGTCAGATCGTAAACGCCGACGGGCAAGTCCGTCAGGCTGTAGAGCCCGACGTCGGTCGTCTGCGTCTGGCGCACGAAGCCGGTTTCCGTGCTCCGCGCCGTCACCGTTGCTTTCGCTATCGCAGCGCCGGTGGGGTCCGTGACCGTCCCGGTTAAAGTCGCGGTCGCGACGCTCGATTGCGCCAGCGCCAAACCGCATGAGAAAAGCAGGAGGACGAAAGTCCGAGCTACACGATCTCTATTACTCACCGTCATACCGTCCAGAATAACTGGCGGAGACTTTCCCACTGTCTTCATCAACGGTGCTAGGTCTGTCTATATGCACGAAAGCGATGCCAAACGCATTGCAAAACATGCTGCTGGAAGGCCACCAATGAAAAGCAGGGCCGCTGTATTACTTTCGATTGACGTGATCCTGGCCGTTTCTTCGATCGCGCTCGCGAAATCGCAAACCAGCTTCCCTGGCGCCCGCTCCGTCACCTCGGGTCCAAAGCCTCGCCCTCCCAACTTGCGATCTCCTGCACGAGCGATGAAACCCCTGAAGGCGACCTTTCCGCCGCTCAAGTAAATTTCAATCATGAAAAGCAGAATCGCAGGCTTTGAGAACGTCGTCCGGACGGTCGGATTTGAAACAACGTTCCACGACAGCGAGGTGCTACGGCTCCAACTCGAGAGGCTAAGCGGAAAGGCGAACCTGACCATCTCTCTACTCACACGAAGGAGCCTCTGGCCTGCTGAAAAGGATGCCTCCGAGCCGCTGCACTATATCGTTCAGCTCAAATTCCGCGATATCGAAGATCTGGAACTGGAGGGGTTCAATCACCAGAATGTAATTGCGGAGATGATTCAGTCCTTCGATAAGGATCGATTGACGATCCGTTTTGCCGGCCTTTTCGGCCTCGACTGCAGTTTTAGCTGCAAAGAGGGCGAGGTCGTGTCAATCGAGCAAACGGATATGCAATTGGGTGCGCCTTTTTCGGCGGGACATTCCGAACACATCTAACGCCGCCGTGGCGCCAGCTACAAGGCTCGGTTCCCGGCGCTCCCGCCCGCCCCCGACGCTCCCTCCAAGACCTCCGCCCTCAGAACCCCGAAGCGCAGAACCCCCTCAACTCTACCGCGCCAATGTTAGATTGAACAATAACGGCGTTTGCGCCCCGGCGCGGCGTTGCGTTCCGTCCTCTGGACCTTCCTGGAAGGCGCCAGAATGTTCAGTTAAATCCATTGGTTAGTTACTCGAAGGAGGCTCTTTGTACATGCCTGGCGTTAATGCCACGTTTGCGTTTCGACGCTTGTTTCGCTTTGTGATCGCCTGCTGCGCCGCGCTGCTACTGTTCGCCGCATGCCCGCTTTCTGCCGTTGCCCAGACGCAGCCCACCGAAACCGGTGGCGAGGCGAACCTCATCATCCCGGACCTCAGCCAGGCGACCTTCTTCGGCGGCATCATCGACGGCCATACTCTGCTGCTGTACAGCTTCATCTTTGTGGCGCTCGGCCTCGTGTTCGGCATCGTCATCTACGGCCAGCTCAAGAACCTGCCGGTGCACCAATCCATGCTCGAAATCTCCGAGCTGATCTACGAGACCTGCAAAACCTATCTGGTCACGCAGATCAAATTCCTCGTGATTCTGGAAATTTTCATTGGCATCATCATCATCTTCTACTTCGGTTATCTGCAGCACTTCAGCGCCATCAAGGTGCTGATTATTCTGCTGTTCAGCATCATCGGCATATGCGGCAGCTCGGGAGTGGCCTGGTTCGGCATCCGCGTCAACACCTTCGCGAACTCGCGCACCGCGTTTGCCAGCCTCCGCGGCAAGCCCTATCCGTGCTACGACATTCCGCTCAAAGCTGGCATGAGCATCGGCATGCTCCTCGTCAGCGTCGAGCTGATCCTCATGCTCATCATTCTGCTCTTCGTCCCGCACGATTATTCCGGACCCTGCTTCATCGGCTTTGCCATCGGTGAGTCGCTCGGCGCCGCCGCCCTGCGCGTCGCGGGCGGCATCTTCACCAAAATCGCCGACATCGGCGCCGATCTGATGAAGATCGTTTTCAAAATCAAAGAAGACGACGCGCGCAACCCGGGCGTTATTGCCGATTGCACCGGCGACAACGCGGGCGATTCGGTCGGCCCCAGCGCGGATGGCTTTGAAACCTACGGCGTCACCGGCGTCGCGCTCATTTCCTTCATCGTGCTCGCCGTGCGAAATCCGCTGGTCCAATCGCAGCTCCTGGTCTGGATCTTCGCAATGCGCGTCATGATGGTGATTTCATCTGGCCTGTCTTATCTCATCAACAATGCCATCGCCAAAAGCAGATACGGCAATGTCGACAAAATGAACTTCGAAGCGCCGCTGACGTCCCTTGTCTGGTTGACTTCGATCATTTCCATCATTGCTACGTACATCGTTTCCTGGCAGATGATTCCCGACCTTAGCGGCGATACTACGCTCTGGTGGAAGCTTTCTTCCGTCATTACCTGCGGCACGTTGGCCGGCGCCATCATTCCGGAATTGGTCAAGGTGTTCACCTCAGTCGACTCGCGCCATGTGCGCGAGGTGGTCGCGTCATCGCGGCAGGGCGGGGCATCGCTCAACATCCTTTCCGGCTTTGTGGCAGGCAACATGAGCGCCTACTGGCTCGGCACCGCAATTCTCGCCCTGATGGCCATTGCTTTCGGCTTCAGCACGCACGGGCTTGGCGCCATCATGATGGCGCCCGCTGTATTTGCCTTCGGTCTGGTCGCCTTCGGATTTCTGGGAATGGGACCGGTCACAATCGCCGTGGATTCCTACGGCCCGGTCACCGACAATGCCCAATCGGTTTATGAGTTATCCACCATTGAGCAGATCCCCGGCATCGACCACGAAATGGTGAAAACATACGGTTACGCGCCCAATTTCGAACGCGCGAAAGAAAACCTGGAAGAAAACGACGGCGCCGGCAACACCTTCAAGGCGACCGCCAAGCCGGTGCTCATCGGTACCGCCGTTGTGGGCGCGACCACCATGATCTTTTCCATTGTGGTGGCGCTCACCAACGGCTTGCGTCCCGATCTGCTCCAGAACCTTTCGATTTTGCACCCGCCGTTTCTGCTGGGCCTGATTGCTGGCGGCTCGATCATCTATTGGTTTACCGGCGCATCCACCCAGGCCGTCACTACCGGAGCCTATCGCGCGGTCGAGTTCATCAAGGCCAATATCAAGCTGGAAGGTGTCACCAAAGCCTCCGTTGCAGATAGCAAAAAAGTGGTTGAGATCTGCACCAAGTACGCGCAACGCGGAATGTTCAACATCTTCCTCGCAGTCTTTTTCGTCACCCTCGCCTTCGCGTTTATCGAGCCCTACTATTTCATCGGCTACTTGATTTCCATCGCGCTCTTCGGCCTCTATCAGGCAATCTTCATGGCGAATGCCGGCGGCGCCTGGGACAACGCCAAGAAAATTGTAGAAACCGAGCTGAAGCTAAAGGGCACCGAACTACACGATGCCACTGTGGTCGGCGACACGGTCGGAGATCCGTTCAAAGATACTTCCTCAGTCGCAATGAACCCGATCATCAAGTTCACCACACTGTTTGGCCTGCTGGCGGTAGAGCTTTCGGTCTCGCTCTCCGGCGGCGAAAGCGGCTCCACTTTGGGTTGGACATTAGCGGGCATTTTTCTGCTCATCGCCATGATCTTCATCTGGCGATCATTCTTCGCAATGCGCATCGGGGCCGACGCCTGACCGCATCGCCCAATCCGGTGCAGGTCGCCGGCTCCGTTCGGCCAACCCGCCCCCCAATCCTGGTTTAAGATCGTACAGAAAGTAAGCGGCGATGGATTACTACGAGGAACTTGGCATAGCTCCCAATGCCGGCGAAGAGGAGATTCGCCGCGCCCATCGCCGGATGACGAAGCTGTTCCATCCCGATCAGCACACCGACGAGAGTCTGAAGCAGTTAGGCGAAGTGCAAATGCGGCGCCTGAACTCGATTGTCGCCGTGCTTCTCGATCCGGAAAGCCGGCGCGAATACGATGAACAGCTTCGTACCGAGGGTCCCGGTTATCCCGCCTTCCGTCCTGCCGCCGCCAGGAGGCGCCGCCGCCCGTCCTGGCCCTGGTGGTTGGCTAGCACGGCAGCGGCAGTTGTCTTGACGCTGGTCGTCGTATGGTTCTGGGCGGGAAACTTTGGCAGTTCGTTTTTCGGCAATCGCACTCCCACCTATATTCCGCCCGACAGTCGCGATGCGCCGGCCTCCGCCGCTGAAGTAGTCCAGCCCTCCGCGCATCCACAAGCGAATGCAACTCCAGCGCCTGCCGCCCAATCACCTCGGCAAGAGCCATCTATCGTTCGCCCGGTTCCCTCACAAACGGTTGCGAAAGTGCCGCCGCCCGCGAATCCTGCCCCAGCTCAATCGCAGCTTAGCCAATCACAGGTTGTGCAAGCTCCCATCTTGCAATCCCAAATTTCGGAAAATTCGCCGAATCCACCCGCACACAAAGTTCTCGTGCTGCCAAAAACGGATATCGCCGCCGCGATGCGCCCGGCCGAACCGCACGTCGATCTTCCCCCGCCCCCGCGTCTTTCGGTTGCGAGCCCGTCGCGTGTAGAAGGATCCGCCCTACCTGTTGCGAGCCTGCCGTCCGCTCCTGTAAAACCTCCGCTCGAACCGCCCGCCGCCAAAACCGTCAGCTACTCGGCCCCGAAGCCTGCTCCAGCCGACCCGCTCGAGGGCGAGTGGATCTATGCGCCCAGCCAGCCCGAAAAAAAGAAGGCTGGCTTCTATCCGCCCGAATATATCGATCTCAAGCTTTTCCGCGAGGAAGGCCGTCTGCGGGGGCAATACCGCGCCCGCTACCACGTCACTGGACGGCCGATCTCTCCGGACGTGGAATTCGTGCTCTCATCCGATTCCGACGAGCACAATTTCACCTGGAAAGCTCCCAACGGCACGCAAGGCACTTTTACCATCAGCGCCATCGATCCCAACATGATTCGTGTTGAATGGCGCACCACGGTTTTCAGCCGCAAGCCCGCGCTCACCGCCGGAACCGCGACTTTAGTCAAGCGCGGTCAATAGAACAAACCGGCGCCGCTAGCCGCCGCAAAGCTCACTGCGAACTGGCCGCTCGAATCTTCAAATTGTGTATCGCGGCCGCAGAAAACAGCGAGGCTTCGCCCAAGTTCCCGATAGTGAACGCACTGCGAAGATCCTTCCGCTTGCGCAGCCAGATCTGCGGAATAATAACCGCCGCTGCAACGCCAGCCTTAATCGCCGCGCCCTTCGCCCCGAATGTCCCGTTGCCACCGGCCAGTAACGGATTGCTCTCCAGTTTTCCCCAGGAACTTGCCGCATCCAAACCCGTTGCCGCCACCGCCGCCACCATGCTCGCGATCCAGAGGCGGTTCATCATCCGCTCGTGTGAATCCTCCACTCCCGCGACACTCGTCGCCGTCGCGGCGGAATTTGCCGCATCGCTCGCCGAATTCGGCAATGCCGCCAGTTTCACCCCGGCCAACTGCCCCGGTTGAGGCGGCCCCGCCGGATCGGCCGCAAATAGGATAGAGCTCAAAAGCAACAGCGGTATCGCCCCGCTCCAGACGCGTAAATTCATCCTGACCTCTGCCCGCGTATGCTGCGCGGTCACTATTTTGATCGGCGGCAAACGCGCTGGAGGTTAGCCTGTCCAAATTGTGCAAACTCAAATTATGAGCAGCCGTACGCGTACGTTTTGGCGGCAAATGACCGATGGCATCGCCATCCAGCAACTCTGGCATCAGTTTCAAAGCGATGCCCGGGCCAGCTACCGGCTGTACTCGAGTGAGATCGATCAGGCGCCGCTCGGCAAAGAGAGCCGCCGCAACCACTTCAAGCGAGTGGTCCGCGGGCTCTTCTGGGCCATGGTGTTGAAACTCTCCCCTGCCCGCCGTGTGCTCTTTGTCCTCGCGCTCGTTCTTCTCGTCTTCCCGGGATTCGACGTGCAAACCAGAAGCGTCGAAGTGCAAGTGCCGAATCTCGCCTTCTTCGGTGGACTCATACTCGTAATCCTCTTCGCCCTGGAACTGGCCGACCGCGTCACCATGAAGCGCGATCTCGAAATTGCAAAAGAGATCCAAAGCTGGCTGATGCCCGACGCCGCGCCCCAGGTGGACGGCATAGAAATCGCTTTCGCCACCCGCCCCGCCAACACCGTCGCCGGCGATTACTACGATGCCTTCCTACGCCCCATAACGGCAGACTGCAGCGCCCAGGATCAGTCCCTGATTATCGTCGTCGCCGATGTCGCCGGCAAGAGCGTTCCCGCAGCCTTGCTGATGGCAACCCTCCGGGCCAGCCTCCGCACGCTCGCCGGTGTCTGTCACAACCTGGTCGACCTCATGGAGCGCCTCAATCGCTACTCCTGCGAACAAAACGTCGGCCGCCAGCGGTTCACCACCATCTTCATCGCTGAATTTCACCCACGCACGCGCCGGCTCGTCTACATCAACGCCGGTCACAATTGGCCCGTACTGCGGCGCGCCTCCGGAGCAATTGAGCGGCTGGAAACTGGCGGTCTGCCGATCGGCATTATGCCGGTTACGCATTACGAGTGCGGTGAATGCATGCTGAATCCCGGCGACCTGCTCGTCATCTTCACCGACGGCCTCGTCGAGGCCGAAAACGACAATCAGGAAGAGTTCGGAGAGGCGCGCCTGCTCGCCTGCCTCAACAACAATCCCGTCACAAGCGCGAGCAACGTGCTAAATAACCTGATGACGTTCGCCGATCAATTCGTCGCTACCGCTCCCCAGCACGACGACATCACCTGTCTGGTTATGCGCCACGCCGGCCTTGCCGCAGCAGGATAGAATAAGCATCTCTCTAGGAGCTGCAATGCCGGACAAAAAAACCTGCTTCGTCGTGATGGGGTTCGGAAAGAAAACCGACTACCAGACCGGGCGCGTGCTGGATTTGGATAAATCCTACAAGAACATCATCAAGCCGGCAGCCGAAGCAGCAGGCCTCGATTGCAAGCGTGCCGACGAGATCGTTCATTCGGGCACCATCGACGTCCCCATGTATGAGCAACTGCTCTCGGCAGACGTCGTCGTCGCCGACGTTTCCACCTACAACCCGAACGCGTTCTATGAGCTCGGTGTCCGCCACGCCCTGCGGCCTTACACCACCATCACGATCGCCGAAGACAAGATGACCTTCCCCTTTGATATCGGCCACATCGCTGTCCGCAAGTATCATCACATGGGCGAGGGCATCGATTTCGACGAAGTAGAACGGATGAGAGCCGAGCTCAAAAACGCCATGGAGACGATTCTTTCGAAAACGCCAGAGAAGGATAGTCCCATCTACACCTTTTTTTCCGATCTGGAGCCGCCCATGCGCAAAAAGCTTCAGCAGGCGATCGCCGAGTCAGCTCCCGCCGCCATGGCCGCGCCCGCTCCGGCTTCCACCGCCGCCACCACCCCGAGCCCCACCATGAGCATGCTCATGGAGCAGGCCGCCGCCGCTATGGCGCGAAGTGATTGCTCCGCCGCCAAGGCGCTCTACACAGCCGCCCGTACGCTCGCGCCCAACGATCCGTTTGTCGCGCAGCGCCTGGCCTTGGTCACCTACAAATCGCACTGCGAGGAGCCCATGCGGCCGCTGCAGGAAGCCGCCGCCATCTTGGAAGAGCTCTCTCCTGCAACTTCAACCGATACGGAAACCCTCGGCCTCTGGGGTGCCGTCCACAAACGCATGTGGGATGTGCGAAAGCAAAAAGAGGATCTGGACACCGCCATCAGCGCCTACGAAAAAGGCTTCTACTTAAAAAACGATTACTACAACGGCATCAATCTGGCATTTCTCTATGACGTGCGCGCTTCCACTACCTCGGGCAACGAAGCCATCGCCGATGCCGTCATGGCCCGCCGCGTCCGCCAGCGCGTCCTAAGTATCTGCGAGAATTTTTTGTCCGAACGCAGCACCTTGCGCCCGGACGACGAATATTGGGTCTTAGCCACCATGGCCGAAGCCTACGCCGGAATCGGTGACAAATACAAGGCCGAGCAGTTACTCAGCAAAGCCAAAGCGCTGAATCAGCCGGACTGGATGCTGGAGAGCACCAACACCCAGCTCGCGAAACTGAATGCGTTGCTCGCCACCGGACCTCTACCGGTGCCGGCTCAATAACACCGTCAATTCCCCGGAAGCATTGGCGCCGTTGTTCGAAATAACGATATCGTCCTTGCCGTCCCCGTTCAGGTCAGCGACGCCAATGCCGGACCAACCGGTTGGCACATCAAGCTCAATACGTTGAAACTCGCCGTTGCGCGAGCCCGCAAATAGCATCACCTTGTTGTTCTGGGCGCACGTGACCGCAATATCGCGCAAGCCATCCCCATTAAGATCGCCAGTCGCCACTCGATCCGGACCCTCGCACCCGACAAGACTCGGAGCGGAGCCCCGGCGCGCCGCAAACCCGCCCTTACCGTCGCCCAAAAGAATCGTGGCCACAAGCTGCTTCGGGTCGGTAATGTCACGAGCGTAAGGAAGAATCACTAAATCAGCATTACCATCTCCATTTAGGTCATCTACTGCAACGGCCCACGGGTAGATACCGGCAACAAACGGCGACCCCGGTGCATCATGCAGCCCTCCCTTGCCATCGCCCAAAAGAATCGAGACGGCATTCTGATCCAGATCGGTCGTAATAACGTCGGCTTTCCCGTCCCTATTCAGATCCGCGGTGCGCAGGCGCTGATAGGGCCGCCTGCCGGTATCAAACCGCCGGCCCGGCAATTCGAGCGCGCCCGCGCCGTCGCCAAACAGCATAATGATCTGATTGTTCCCCCAGCTATCTGTGACCACATCGAGTTTGCCATCGGAATTGAAATCCGCCACCGCGACTCCATGAACGTGCGGATGTGACGTAGTCGCAAACGGCGAATGCGGCGCCGGCTTGAATCCACCTTTGCCATCGCCCAGCAAGATTGTTAGGTTTGGCGTCTCCGTATTTGCGATGACCAGGTCGATATTGCCGTCGTTGTTGAAGTCTCCAACGGCGATATCATTCGGTGCCCGGCCGGTCGGGCAGGCTGCACCCGGCGCGGGCCGAAAATGGCCGCTGCCATCGCCCAAAAGCACGGTTAAAGTTTCGCTGGCGGTGTCCGCGACAAGAATGTCCGGCTTACCATCGTGATTTACGTCCACGATCGCCACAGACCCGGGCCCTCGACCTGTGGGCAAGGTCAGCCGGGTGAACTCTGGCGAGTTGCTGGTGACACCGGAAGTAAGCCCGGGGATGGCAATAGCTGCCGCTGTGACCATCACCCCGAACGTGGCATAGATTAGCCTCACACTTTGTGCGCGTGTTCCAACGTCGCCTCTTCCGCATGCTCCTTCGGCGCTTTATACGAGCTGATGCGAACGTACAGCATGTACAGGATGATCACCACGTTAATCACCAGCACCGCGATCCGTTCCCAATCCACGCGCTCGGCTAATTTCAGGCACTCCCACGGAAGATACAACGTCCCCGAAAGTAGCGCGAACCACTCGGCCCAGATGCGCCGGTTCCACAACCCCCACGCTTCTACAAAACGCACCGTGACATAACTCACCGCGGCCAGCGCAATCGTGAACAGCCGCGCATCCGTTACGCTCGCGGCCGCATTCAGCAGCGCATGCGCAACCCGCCGGTCCGGGTCGATATGTAGATGAAAAAGCAGACTCGAAGCATATTCTTCCGCATGCGTGTGCATGAAGAGCAGCAGTATGCCCAAGCCTAAAACTGCGATTCCCTTCGATGCCTCGAACGTCGCGACCGCTCGTAACCCAGCCCGGCTGGAGCGTTCATCTATCGCGGTCGAAGGCGTCAGGTCCAAATGATGGACGTCCATACCCCGCCGCTTCCAGCATAGCTGTTCAACCGCCGCGTGCCACGCCTCCCTGCTACTGGCAGGCGAACTGCACTCGCAACGGCGTTGCAGCCAGCGCTGCTAACCGGCCTTTCGCCAGCGCATCGTTAACCGCCGCAAGGTTCGTCTTCAGCAAATCGTTCCAACTGTTCGCGACCGTTGTCAGATCCCGGCAATAATCCTGATACGCGGTCATCATCGCTGGCGTCGGTGCCGCATCCTGCATGTCCACCGTGGATTCAAGCGAGCTCAATTCCCGATTCAGCAGCGCAAACGTCGGTTTCGGTTTCCCAAAGCCCGCCCCTCCACCTCCGAACCCCGTATCCTGCCCCTCCAGCTTCAGCGCTTCTGCATCGAATTTCTTTATCGCGTCCACATCCGCCGCTGGCCGCCCCTCCAGCTTCTTTTCATTCACCGCAAGCGCCTCCCGCAACAACGCCGCCTGATGATAAAAATCAAAGCTGATGTTGATCAGGTTCACCACCTTCTGCTGCATCTGGAGCTGCTGCGCAAGCGCCGTGTTTGAAACATCCACGCGCGGGTCCAGCACCACCGTGAAAGGTTGTTTCTCGGTGCGCCCGTTTACCGTCAGCGCGGCTTCATACTGACCCGGCACAACCAGCGGCCCCAGCGGTTCGCCCGGCGTATTCTCATACAAAGCCGATATCGGATAATCGTGCCGCAAGGCCGAAGGCGATGCATACCGCAGATCCCACACGAAGCGATTCATGCCGGATACCTTGGACAACGGCTCGGGATGTCCCACCCAGTACAACGGCACATTCGGCGGCGGTTCGGTCGAAGCCGGCTCGGGTTTGCTCGAAAACTCGCGCACAAGCTGGCCCTTGCTGTCGTATATCGAAAGCTTGATGTCCTCGCCTGGAGCCGAAGCCAGATAGTAATCGATAATCGCTCCATTCGGCGGATTCTGCCCTGCCGGCATTTCGGGCGGAATCGGCGTGTCCTGGTTCAGATCAAGTCGAACGCGCAGCGCCCTATCGGGCTGGTAAAGGTGAACCTTCGCCCGCGCGGTCTCCGCATTCAATTGCCGCAAAGGCGTCACATCATCCAGAATCCAGAACGCCCGCCCATAAGTTGCCGCCACCAGATCGCTCCCGTGCACCGCCAGGTCCCGTACGGAAACAGTCGGCATGTTGAGCTGTAGCGGATTCCAATGCGCGCCATCATCGAAAGAAACAAATACGGCGGTTTCGGTGCCGGCATAAAGCAGTCCTCTGCGCATCGGATCTTCGCGCACCACGCGCACAAAGCTGAAATCGGGAATACCCGCCACCGTTTCCTGCCAGCTCTTGCCGAAATCGTGCGTGCTATAGATGTGCGGTTTAAAATCGTTCTCTTCGTGCCGGTCCACCGCCACATACGCGCTTCCTGCGTCAAAGTGCGATGCCTCCACCATGCTGATCAACGAAAATTCACTCAGCCCCGGCGGGGACACAATCTGCCAGTGCGCGCCGCCATCGCGCGTAAGCTGTACCAGGCCGTTCGTCGTTCCGGCCCAGATCTCGCCCGCTGCCACAGTCGATGGTGCAAATGTGTTGATGGCGCTTCTATCCGGCGGCCGCACCGTCTCCTGCTCTTCGCGCACCCGCGGCTTGTTCGAAAGCGGTTCAGGGTTCGGCGCAGGCGCAGCTTCCGGCGGCGCCGCCGGGCGCTCTGTCAAATCCGGCCCCAGCGTGTTCCAATGCACTCCGCCGTCACGCGTCTCGAGCAGAAACTGTGTGCCCCAATAGAGCACATGCGGATCCTGCCGTGAAAACGCGATCGGCGGATTCATCGCCGTCCGGTAATCGCCATCGCGACTGACATTCGGCGATACCGTCGCCACCTGCCGGTTTATCCGATCAATACGCACCAGCCCGCGCCCCGGCCCGCCCGCATAAACCAGATTCGGATTCAGCGGATCAGGCACGATATAGCCGAACTCGTAGCCGCCAACCGGGTCCCAATCGAGAAATGTGATCTCCCCGTAATCGCCCCGGCTGAGCGTCGCCACCGAGCCGCTATCCTGCTGCGTCCCGTAAACCCAGTACGGGAATCGATTGTCCGTAGAAAGATGATAAATCTGCCCGGTCGGCTGGTTGTACCACGAGCTCCACGTCTTGCCGTCATCCATGCTGATCGTTGCACCCTGGTCGCTCGCCAGAATCATGCGGTCCGGATTCGTCGGGTCTATCCAAAGCGCGTGGTTATCATCGCCGCCCGGCGCACCCTTATAAGCCACAAACGTCTTCCCGCCATCCTCGGAACGATATAGCGAAGTCTGCGCAACATAAACAACATCTGGATTCTTCGGATCGAGAAAAACGCGGCTGAAATAGCCGCTGCCCTGAATGCGCGGATCCGTCGGGATCCGCCGCCACGACGCCCCGCCGTCGTCTGAACGATACAGCCCGTTATTCGCGCGATCCGCCGCGATAATCGCGAACACGCGCTGCCCGTCAGGCGAAACTGCCAGCCCGATTCGCCCCAATCTGTTCGTCGGAAGCGCCGGGCTGTTGATCTGCGCCCAGCTATCGCCGCCGTCCGTCGTCTTATAGATTGTCGCGCTGCTGATGTTATCGATCATCGAGCGCGCATTGCCCGGCTTGATGTAGTGGCCCCAAAGAGCTGCAAACCCGATCTTCGTGTTATCCGCTGCAAAAACAACATCAATCGCGCCGGTCACGTCGTCTTTGTAGAGCACCTTCCGCCAGCTCTTACCGCCGTCAGTGCTCTTGAACACGCCGCGTTCCGCATTCGGTGCGAACGTGTGCCCCAAAGCCGCAACAACCACGACATCCGGATTGTGCGGATCTACCCACATCGCGCCGATGTGGCGGCTGTCGTCTAATCCGGCGTGCTGCCAGGTGCGCCCGGCATCCGTCGATTTATAAACTCCGTTCCCCTGATTCACAGCGCCGCCAACGTTGCTGACGTCGCCCGTCCCCACATACACCACCTCGGGGTTCGATGGCGCAACCGCAATCGCTCCGATCGAAGCGACATGCTCGCCGTCGAAAATCGGCCGCCAGACAACGCCGCCGTCCTCCGTCTTCCACACACCGCCTCCCGGCGTCCCCATGTAGTAAACGGCAGCGTTACCCGGTACGCCCGCAACCGCCGAAACACGCCCCGCGCGAAATGGCCCGATCTGCCGCCAGCGCATCGCGCCATACAACGACGGATCAATTTGCTGGGCGGAAAACGGTACGGCCGATGCAATCAAGGCCGGCAACAGGGCACGGAGCATTCCATGAAGATACAACAACCCGCTCGTGCCCTGATAAGCTTCGTGGCTACCAGCGAAGGCCAACCGTCAGCGGAACAATCGTAGTGTGCGTATTGGGTGTGAGGCCATCGTAATAGCGGGCTTCAACATAGGCCTTCATGCCCGAATGCCCCAGCGGAATATTGAAACCACCGCCAATATCCCAAACTCCCGCGTTGTTACTCACGGCGCCTAACTTCTCGTTCGCCGTGAAGTATGCGGGACCTACATATCCCCACCACGGATCAAACACAAACGTCGAAGCCAGCACCGGCTGCGTGTAAGTGACGGTCCGCCGCAGCCAGCCGCCGCCGCCTAAAACATAAAAGCTGCCACGTCCCATCGGAAAGCTGATCTTAGGATCCACCGTCAACGTGTTCACGTGCCCGTAACCATCGGGAACATTGATCTGGCTCAGCGCCCTTCCCGTTAGCCCCACGGTATTGAACGAATACGTGCCCAGCACGCCTAGATATTGGTTGAAGTTGATTCCGGCTGCGGCTTGGAATTCGCCGCCGTAATCAATGTAATTCGAAATTCGCCCCGTCGGCGAAGTGAGTCCGCCGCCAACGTTGAACGTCAGGTGATGATACTCACTCTGCGCCCATAGATTTTGCGCGCCCGCAAGCGCGAGAAAACTGAAGACCACTGCATAACCTGTGGCCTTTAGCTGATTCATACCACTTCTCCTTCACTGCTTACGCGCCATATTGGCGCGTTCCGTGATATGAGATGGCAGCATACGCCTCCGTGTTATCCCGTAGTGTTGCTCTCGGAATATTTCGCACTGCCACTTAGTTGCTTTGGACGAAATGCAATAACTCGCTACACTGATGGGCGAATGAGACTCAACTCATCTGCGTTACTTCCGCTGCGGGCTTCTGCAAAAGCACGCAAGCGGAGGCCGAAGCGCGCGAAGAAACCGGCAGCCGTCGCGTTCCACCCGCCCGGTTACTTGCTAAGCGGCGCCGGATTGACCCTCGGGCTGCTCGCGGTTTTCTTTGCCGTGCAGATTCACACCCGTTACACGTTCACTTTGCAATCTCCGCTGCGCCTGCGCCTCCAATCGCCGCTCGTCATCGCGCTGCGCACCAAAACCGAAGACGCCTATGAGGCGCAATCCGATCAACGCCATCCACTGACCGCCTATCAGCAATACGCCTGCACCAAATTCGGTTCGGCCTGCCGGGTCGCCTTGGCAATTCAGCGGGCCGAGAATCCGCAAGGCAAATGCGAGATCTATCACTACAACGCCGACGGCACACTCGACTGGGGCTATTTCCAAATCAACACCGTCCATCTGAAACGGCCCGGCGTCAATCTGCGCGACCTGCTCGATTGCAAAGCCAACATCGACTTCGCGTACCAGCTATATGTAGAGAAGCACGGCTTCACGCCCTGGAGTACATACAACAATGGACTCTATAGGCGTTTCTTACGCTGATCGATGACTTATCAACCGGCCGATTACGAAACCGCAAGAAGATCCCTACGGCGCAAACTGCTGCCCGGAATCGTCATTCTGCTCATCCTTGCCATCTGCGTCTTTCTCCTGATCGAGCGCAAGAACGCCCCCGCCCCGCCGGCCGCCCACACACCCCCAAACGGCGCCGCCCTTCGCCGCTAACCTGCCACCGCCGCCTTCCCAGGCGGCGTGGCCCTCACCCGCTACAGACCCCTTTAAAAATTCACCTTCAGCGCAAGCTGCAAGATGCGTCCCGTCCCATCAATCGTAGACGTAATATGACCGAATGTCGATGTGCTGATGTTGTTCTGAGGATTCGCGAAGATTGGATTGTTAAACGCCTTGAACGCTTCTGCGCGGAACAGGAAATTCCCGGCCTCCCCAAGCCACGGCGCGCGGAAATTCTTGCTTAACGCCAGATCAAGCCGTTCCTCGAAGGGCCCCTGCAGAATGTTACGCCCCAGCACTCCAAAGAGCGTGCCCCCGCTCGTGTCGCCCGGCGCGCCATTAATCACGTATGTGCCCGAGCCCGGCCCTTGCTGCGGATTCAGCCCGGTCAAAAGCGTGCCATTCGGCAGCACCGGCACCGGCGTAAAACACGCGGCATTCACATAGTTGTTGTAGTTCTGATCCACCGGCCCCGAGGCCTTCACATACGAGCACCCCGCCGACGGGTTTGCACGCACAGTCACCGATCCCGTCAATCCGGCGAGTCCTCCGCCCGTCGTGCTTGTGATGGAAAACGGCAGCCCGGATTGCAGCGTCCACACGCCGCTCAATGCCCAGTTCCCAATCGTCTCGCCTAACCATCCGTGCTTCGGTCCGGGCAGGTTCCATAGGCCCGTAAAGACGAACCGGTTCGGTTCGTTGAAGTCCGACACGCCGCGATTCAGAAAAGGCGCCAGCTGGTTTCCCTGGAAGCTGTCCAGATCCGAGCCCGTGGGCCCGGAATCGTTATCCGTCGACCGCGAATACGTATAGTCCATCTTGAACTGGAATCCCCGGCTGTACGCATGGCTGATCTCCAAAATCAAGCCGTTATAAAACGACCAGCCCTGATTCGTAACCAGATTCAATCCGGCCGGCGCAAAACCCGGCACCGGCACACGCAACGTCGCGTTGTTGTTCGAATTGGTTGCCACCGTGACGCCGTTCGGATTCCCATTCGCTGCAATCAAAGGATTTTTGAACGTCAACGCGTTCGAAGAATTCACCAGCAGCGCCTGGTTCAAACTCGGCTCCACCAGCAGATCTGTTCCGCGCGACCCGATATAGCCCGCCTCCACAATCCACCCCGCCGGAAGCTGATACTGCAACGTCAGGTTGTACTGCTGCACATAGGGCGTCGTCAGATTCCGCGTGAACCCGTACAGCGATTGCGCCACCGCCGGACTGCCGTCCGGATTCACGAACACCGGCACTCCGGACGACGTGAACGTGCCATTGAACTGCCCGATCACCGGCAGAATCGGAAACTGATTCGGCAGCGGCAGATTCGCCGGAAAAGGATGTGCAAGCGCCTGGCTCCCGATAATGCCCGTCCCGGACGCCAGATACTGTTCCACCCACGGCGGCGATGCAATCAACTGGAGCAGCGTCTGCCCGGAGGTCCGAATGTAGTAGATGCCGTATCCGCCCCGCACCGCCAGCTTGCCGTTGCCGAATACGTCATAAGCGAAGCCGGCACGCGGCGCGAAATTGGTGTTCATGCTGGTGGTCAGAGTCGTCTCACTCACGCCGGGTGTTCCCAAACCAGGCAGGTTGGCCGGCGAAACAAAACCGTTCAGAATGCAACTCCCGCCTCCGGCTTGCGCGCAATCCGCCGTTATGCGGCCCGGATCGAAATTCCCCACCTTGCCGTTAATGTCATACGGAAAACCAAGATAGTCGTAACGCAACCCGAGGTTTAGCGTCAGCCTTCTCGTCACGCGATAATCGTCCTGAACAAAACCAACCAGGTCCTGCGCGCGATAATTGCGCGGGAACGAGCCAACGTCTACCTGCACCCGATTCGGCGTGCCTGTAAGAAACGAATTGAAGTTTGGAAAACTGATGCTTCCCCGCGTGCCGTAGTCGTTCTCCACGTTCCAGGCGTACCTGCGATTTTCGAACCCGAACCGGACCGTATGTTTATCGTGTGTCCAGGAAAGCGTGTCGCCGATCGTGATTGATGTCTGCCCGCCATGCTGGTAACTGTTCACGCCCAAACCGCCAAAGCTCAGCAGACCTGTTATCGAAAGCGAGGGAATGCCCGGATAGATACTCCCATCCCACTTGGACATCCCGATGTCACTCACGAATACCTTCTCTACGCCTTCACTCACCGATTTCACATTGGTAAATCCGGCACGAAATTCATTGATCAGAGTGGGAGAAAAGCTCTCCGTATCCGTCAGCGCCACATGCTTGTTGATAGCCGGCGAATTCAGGCCTTGTCCCAGCGTCACGCCCCCGCCCGTAGGCGCGAACTGATAAATGTTGGCGTAGAAAAACTGTACCGCCAGATGGTTGTTCTTGAACAGATTGCGGTCAAACGATGCCGCCTCTTGATCTTCGTTGTAAATGGTCGGATACGAAAGCACCAGCAGCCCCGTACTGCCCGGCCCGTTGCAACCCGCAACCCCCGAACATGAGCCCGAGGGATACAAAAATCCGCCGTACTGGCCCGGCTGGTTCAGCAGCCGCACTGCAACTGGGTCTATCGAAGCCGGGTTGAGCCCGAAAGCCGCGGCTAAGGCCGGGGCCGTTCTGCTCGCCGGCAGCACCGGTTGCGAGCCGCTAATCAAACTCGAAACGCCGTTCTTTTGCCGCGTTCCCTGATACGAGAAAAACCAGAACGTGTCCTTGATCTTCGGTATCGGACCGCCCGCCTGCGCCCCAAATTGGTTCTGCAGCAGAACCGGGACCGGCTTGCCCTGCTGATTGGCAAAAAAGTCGTTCGCGTTCATATCATTGCTGCGATAAAACTCAAACAGCCCGCCGTGGAAATGGTCTGTCCCCGACCGCAGCACCACATTGATGTTTCCCCCGGAGCCGCGCCCTTGGCTTGCGTCGTACATGCTCGTGCTGACCCGGAATTCTCCCACCGCATCCGGGTTGGGCACCGGCACCGCGCTTAAGCTGTTGCTTCCGAACGTATTCGCATCCACTCCGTCCAGCACAAAATTGTTCGTCGTGGCCCGCGAACCCGCTACATCCAGAATCGGAGCGCCCCGGCCCACTGTAGCCGCACTTTGAATCCGCGCCGAAGTTCCTGCCTGCAGCGCTGTTAAATCCAGAAAGTTCCTTGTCGGCAGCGGAATATCCCGGATCTGCGTTCCCGTGATGACACTGCCCGTAGTCGCCGTATGTGTGTCGATCGATTCGTTCAGTTCGGTCACGGTCGTCTGCACCGCCACCTGCCCCAGACGCAGTTCTACGTTGGCGTTCGTCACTTTCGTGATTTCAACCCGTACGTTCTTCAATACGCTTGTTTCAAAACCCTGCGCCTGCACTTCGATCTGATAGCTTCCCGGCGTCAGCAGCGGAAAAACGAAAGCGCCATCCGGCTGCGTCGTTTCTTGCGTTGTGAATCCCGTATCTACGTTCGTCAGAATCACTTTGGCGCCGGGAACGGTCGCTTTTGTAGGGTCGGTTACCGTACCTTGAATTGCGCCCGTCGACGCGCTGATCTGCGCCAGCGCCATTTGCGCGCACAGCAAAAGCGTCACACCGGCAAATAAAGCGGCCAGCCGTCTGAGTTTCAACATTTTCATACCCCTGGAAATCGGATTCTCTTTTGGGCGGGCATTCGGAGACCGCCGCGGTTCGCAGCAAAGCGAGGTTGCACTAACCATGTACAACGAAATCCCCGAGCTTGCAAGAAAAATCTGCCGGCGCAAGCTTTCTCCGCCGCAGCCATTGATTGTATTGCGCTGCACCCGCATTTGGATGCGCTCGCGGTCTGCCCGTAGATTCCTTTCCGCCTTTTTGCCCCGGCTGTGGTAGCATTTCCGTTTTAGCCGCACCGCGCGCTCTCCCCGCCCCGTCCGAACCTTCCGGACCAATTTCCCACTTTGTACAAAATCAGTACGGCTAGTCCTTGATCCCCGGTTCTCATTATGAGAACCTTATTGGGTGAGGGTGATCAGCATCAGGAAGATTCGGGAGTTCGTTGAGCTTTATCCCAAATCCGAATCTGCCTTGATTAGCTGGCACACCATCGTGAAACGGGCGCGTTGGGAAAACATGGCGGAAATGAAGCAGGTTTTTCCCAGCGCCGATTTGGTCGGCAGGCGGACGGTATTCAACATCATGGGTGGGAATTTTCGGCTGATCGCTCGCGTGAACTATGCGCGCAAAACCGTGTTCATCCTGACTCATCAGGAATACGACCGCGGAAGGTGGAAAGAATGAGAACCCGGACGTTAGACAGGGCACGATACGGCGAATTGCTCGTAAAGGTGCTTCCCAAACCCATTCGTAACGACAAAGATCTGGATGCTCTCACCGCAGCGCTTCTCGAACTCGAGGATAGCGAGAATCCCTCGCGCGAGGAGCACGAACTCGCTGATCTTCTCGGCACCCTGATCGAGCAATACGAAGAGCATCGTTATCCAATTCGTAAAGCCGCGCCGGTCGAGCTGATTGAGTTTCTGCTCGACCAGCGTTCTCTGTCTCAAAAGGACCTCTGGCCGGTCATCGGCTCAAAAGGGATCACCTCTGAAATCCTGAGTGGAAAGCGCGGCATCAGCATCGCCATTGCTCGGAAGCTGGGCGAATTTTTCCATGTTGATCCAGCCCTGTTTGTTGAATGGAAGTAAACCGCATTTTGGCCCGTCGTTTGCCGCATTCTCCTACGAATTTCTGATACTGAAGTTACTGCGCCTCGAATGAACCACCATATTTGTTTTGAATGGGTGGACTAGAAAGACACCGCTCGGGAATACGGCGCAGCCCCCGTCCGGATCAGCAACCAATAGCAGCGGCGCTTTTAAAAACAGACCGGTAGCTTCCTTCCTGATCAAACCGAAGGACCAAATATACTTAGTTGTTTTAAGATGGATTGCCCTATGCGCTTCTTCGCCCTGTTGCTCTGCACAACCCTCTGTTCCGCTCTGGCGCAACAGCGGCCTCCGGATCGCAGCCCGGTAATTCACGGCAAAAACGGCATCACTCTACCGCCGCCGCCCGTAGTCAACGTAGCTCCCGTGGTCGATGAATATCGCAGTGCGGAATCATCCGAGCCGGTGAAGGTGACCGATAACTACCGCTGGCTCGAAGACGCCCGCTCCCCTGAAACGCGAGCTTTCATAAAGGCCGAAAACGCCTATACGCAAAAATATCTCGACCAGCTAAAAATCCTGCCGCAAGTGCGCCAGCAAATAGCCGCACTGCTGCGCGTCGATTTCTACGGCCTGCCGCAGCATCGCGGCGATCGCTACTTTTTCGTAAAGCGCCTCGCCAGTGAGAACCAGGGCTCCATCTACATGCGCCAAGGCTTACACGCGAGCGATGAACTCCTGGTCGATGCCACCAGGCTCAGTTCCGACCAGAACACATCGGTAAACATTCTCGATATCGCCGAAGATGGCTCGCTGCTTGCGTACGGCGAGCGCGTCGGCGGCGCCGATGAGCAGGAAGTCCACTTTCTCAATCTCGCCAATCGCCAGCCGAAGCCCGATGTCCTGCCGAGCGCCCGCTACTACGGCGTCCAGATAGGCCCCGGAAACAGCGGCGTCTACTATTCGAAATTCTTCCCGCATCAGGGTACCCGCGTCTTCTATCACGCCTTCGGCGCGCCCGGTTCAGACAAACAGCTTTTCGGTGGCGAATACAAAGGTCGAAAACTGGGCGAAATAGATACCGAAAACGTCCACGTTACTCCCAACGGCCACTATCTTGTCCTGACTCTTTCCCACGGTGTTCCTCCAACCCGCGTCGACATCCTCCTCAAAGATCTCCGCAATTCCAATTCGGATTTCACCCCGCTCGTTTACGGCGTGGAGGCGCGCTTCATCCCGCTCAACATCGGCGACAGCTTTTATGTCGATACCGATTACAAAGCTCCCAACCATCGCATCCTGAAAGCGGAGCCCGGCAAAGCGCCCGATCAATGGTCCGTCATCGTTCCTGAGGACAGGGATGTCATCGAGCAGGCGAGCCTTGTCGACGGCAAACTCTACATCCTGCGCTTGCACGATGTCAGCAGCCAGCTAACCATCTATACACTCGATGGAAAAAAATCCGGCGCCATTCAATTTCCCGGCCTCGGCGCCGGCAGCACCGTGCAAGGCCGGCCCGACCAAAAGGGTGGCTTCTACACCTTTCAATCGATCATCAGTCCACCCACCACGTACTACTTCGACACCACCACCGGCCGTTCCCAAATCTTTGCTGCAACCAAGGCGCCCTTCAACCCGGCAGACTACACCCTTGTGCAGGTCTTCTATAACTCCAAAGACGGCACCCGCATTCCCATGTTCATTGCAGGCCGGAAAGGCCTGAAGCGCGATGGCAGCGAGCGGTTGCTAATGACCGGTTACGGCGGTTTTGCCTCGAGTGAACGGCCCTCGTGGAACCCTGCAGCCGCCTGGTGGCTCGAGCGGGGCGGCTGGTTCGCTCTCCCCAATCTGCGCGGCGGAAATGAATACGGCGAGGCATGGCACAAGGCTGCCATGTTTGAACACAAGCAGAACGTCTTTGACGACTGGTTCGCTGCCGCGGAATACCTGATCAAAGAAAAGTACACTTCGCCCCAGCACCTCGCCATCACCGGCCGTTCCAACGGCGGTCTCCTGATGGGAGCTTCCATGACGCAACATCCCGAATTGTTCGGCGCCATCTGGTGCGGCTATCCCTTGCTCGATATGCTCCGCTATCAGCGGTTCCTGATGGGCCGCACCTGGACAACAGAATACGGCTCAGCCGAGAACCCGCAAGATTTCCCATATATCTACAAGTACTCGCCGTACCAACACGTCGTCCCAGGCACCAAGTATCCAGCCATCATGTTTGTTACCGGCGATGCCGATACGCGCGTCGACCCCATGAACGCGCGCAAGATGACCGCCTTGATGCAAGCTTCGAGCGGAGGCGACAGGCCGATCCTCCTGCATTACAGTGAAAAAGGCGGTCACAGCAGTGGAATCTCTCAAACCCAATTGACCGAAGAGGATGCAATCGAGATAGCCTTTCTTTGGAACGAAACCGGTACCCCATGACTTGTCCGAACTGCAGCTTGAACAACCCGCCCGGCGCCCGCTTTTGCGCGAATTGCGGCACAACCTTGACGCCTGGCCCGGCATCCGGCGCAAATGCGCCATACACCCCGCCAGGCGCTGCCTACACCCAGAGCAGCACCCCCTACAACATCGCCGGACGTACACGTATGTCCACCGGCCGCGCCATCGGCCTCGGCTGCCTGGTTCTGATTGTGCTTTTCTTTCTGCTTAGCCTCTCGTGCACGCGCGCCTGCTTGTTTCCGCGCCGCCACGTCTTCATCCGGCGCGTCTACTGATCCGGCTTTTATAATTCAGACATGAACTCCCCGCGCTTCAATCGGCGCGAATGGGCCCGGCATGCCGCCGGCGCTCTGGCTGTTATGCCGCTAGCCGCGCAGGTGACTCAAAAGGTTCCGCCCATCGGTGCGCCGGCGCCCCCGAATCCACCTGCTACGCCCGAGCAAAGGCTGCAAAAAGCCTATGCCGACATCCGCGCGGCCAGCGATCAGCTCTCGAAGTTGGAAGTTCCCATGGACATCGAGCCGGCTTTCGCATTTCACGCACTCTGAAGCGGAATGCCGAAAAAGAAACTCGATCCATCCACTCTCGCGTTCGCGGCCATTCCAGAGCTAAATGCCGCTCTCAAAAACCGCGAAATCTCCTGCAAGGAACTGGTCAAGTTCTATGGCAAACGCATCGAGACGCTCGGCCCTCATTACAACGCGCTTGCCTGCTCGCTGGTCAAACACGCGCATCGCCTCACCAAAGACATCGACGCTGAATTTAAAGATCAGCGCTGGCGCGGACCCCTCCAGGGCATCCCCTACGGAGCCAAAGATCTGCTGTCCGTTGCGAAGTTTCCAACTACGTGGGGTGCGAAACCATACGCCAGTCAAGTCTTCGAAGAAAGCGCGACTGTGATTCGCCGCCTCGACGGCGAGCGCGCCCTCGTCATCGCCAAACTGTCCATGATCGAACTGGCGGGCGGCGGTGGTTACAGTTCCGCTGCGGCCTCTTTGCAAGGCCCCGGCCTCAATCCGTGGAATACCCAATATTGGTCCGGCGGTTCTTCGAGCGGTTCGGGTGCGGCTGTTGCCGCGGGTCTCGTCCCCTTCGCGCTCGGCTCGGAAACCTCCGGCTCCATCCTGACGCCCGCCTGCTTTTGCGGCGTCACCGGTCTGCGCCCTACCTATGGGCTCGTCAGCCGCCACGGCGCCATGGCGCTTTCCTGGACTCTCGACAAGATCGGCGTGCTCGCCCACACTGCCGAAGATTGCGCTCTCGTGCTCCATCGCATCGCCGGCGGCGACGATGCCGATCCCGGTTCAGCCCGCAAAAGTTTTTACTACACGCCCGAATACTACCGGCCCACCAAAGATCTGAACGTCGGTTACGCCGAAATCGATTGGGCCGAGTGGCCTGATGAACCTCTGCGGCCCGCCTTCGCCAGCGCGCTCGCCGCCGTCAAATCGCTGGGCGCCCGCATGCTGGAATCCCGTCTCCCCGACTTCCCCTACGGGCCCGTCATCGGCGCCATCATCGATTCGGAAGCCGCCTCGGTCTTCGAGCAATTCATCCGCAGCGGCCAGGTCGATCAACTGGCCGATCAAAGCCAGATCGACGGCTTGAAAGCCTCGCTCACCTATTCCGCGATCGATTATCTAAAAGCCATGCGCGTGCGCGCCCAGATACAAGCCGCATTCCGGCAACTGTTTGCAACCGTGGATCTGCTCGTCGCCCCAACCCGCCTGAGCCTGCCCGACCGCGCCGATATTCCCTTTCCTGAGAGTGAGCCGAAGCGTCCCGATCAAAAAGGCGTTGTCGCCGGATTAGTACAGGCCAGCAATCTTTGCGGCCTGCCCGCCATCACCGTTCCATGCGGGTTCGTGAACGGTCTCCCGATCGGTCTGCAGATTGTCGGCCCGCCCTTTCAGGAAAACCGCGTGATCGCTTTCGCCAAGGCTTTCCAGAGCAATACCAGCTTCCACCGCCAGCACCCGCCGGTCGCGTAAGCTACTGGCGCGTGATCACCGAGTAGATCCGGTCCAGATCGTCTCCCGAGTAGAATTCGATCTCCAGCCGCCCGCCTCCCCGCGCATTTCGCTTCAAACGAACTCGCGTGCCCAGCGCCGCTTCCATCTCCGCGAGCGCAGCTCGCTCATTCGGATCTTCGGCCGGTTCGGCTGCGGCCTTTAGCTCCGGCGGCTTCACCCCGCCTTCCGCCAGAATCCGAATCGCATTTTCCACCGACCGGACCGAAAGCTGCCGCTCGATGATCATTTGGCACAACTGGTCCTGCACCTCTTCCGGCAGATTTACCATCGTGCGCGCATGGCCCATTGAAATCGAGCCGTCCAGTAAGCAGGAGCGAACAAAAGGCGAACATTTTAGCAGCCGGGTAAAATTCGTAACCGTCGATCGGTCTTTGCCCGTTCGCTCCGCGATCTCCTCGTGGCTCAGCTTGTGCTCATCCACCAGCCGTTGGAATGCCGTCGCGATCTCGAGCGGGTTTAAGTCCTCCCGCTGCAGGTTCTCAATCAGCGCAAGCTCCAGCCGCTGATGCTGATCCGCGCTCCGGATCAGAGCTGGAATCACCGCCAACCCGGCAAGTTTTGCCGCGCGCCAGCGGCGCTCCCCCGCAATAATCTGGTACTTGCCCGGCCCGGTTTGCCGCACTGTAATCGGCTGGATGACACCATTGGCCCGAATCGAGTCCGCCAGTTCGTTCAATTTCTCCGCGTCAAAATTTTCCCGCGGCTGTTCGCTACTCGGCTTGATCTGCTCGAGTGGAATGTCTTGAAAAGCCTCGAAATGCTCCGGCAGTTCAGCGGGACCGGCCGGAGCTGTCTCGGCAGGCGCCATCGCCGGAGCCGCGCCCCGGGCAGGCAACAGCGCCGATAATCCTCTACCGAGCGCTTTTCGCTGATTCCGATCTGGCGTGTTGGCCATGCGCCAGGATCTCCTTTGCAAGTTGAATATAAGCTTCCGCCCCGCGCGAACGGGGATCGTAAGCCAAAATACTTTTCCCGAAACTCGGTGCCTCCGCCAGCCGGATGCTGCGCGGCACTACCGTCTTGAATACCTCTTTACCGAAAAACTCCCGAAGATCCGCTTCCACCTGCCGGGTCAGATTGGTCCGGTCGTCGTACATCGTCAGCAAAACACCCTCAATGCGCAGCTTGGGGTTAAACGCCTCCTTCACCCGGTCAATCGTGTCCATCAGTTGCGAGATCCCTTCCAGTGCAAAGAACTCGCACTGAATCGGAATAAGAACCGCATCCGAGGCCACCAGGGCATTCAGCGTCAGCAGATCCAGCGCCGGCGGGCAGTCAATCACGATGTAGTCATACTCGTTCCGAACTGCATCCAGCCCCAACTGTAGCCGCCGTTCCCGGTTCTCTGCGTCAACCAGGTCCAGGTTTGTCGCTACCAGGTTCTGATCCGCCGGAACCAGCGAAAGGCCCGCGAAGTCGGTAGGAGTGATCGCGTCCCGAATGTCGGCGCGCTGCAGAAGAACCTCATATAACGTGACGCGTTCCTCATTCTTCGCAATCCCCACCCCCGTAGTCGAGTTTCCCTGGGGATCGGAATCCACCAGCAGGACCGCCAGCTCCGAGGCAGCAAGCGCCGCGGCCAGATTAATGGCCGTGGTGGTCTTCCCCACCCCGCCTTTTTGATTTGCTACCGCAAGTATGCGCGCCAAGTTCTAACTGGCGATACTAACATGTTCCACGTGGAACTGCTTCGAGCGGCTCTTCCAAGGTTTCACGTGGAACACCCATGCTGAGGTAAATGTCGAGAACCGCAATCGCCGCCGGCGTCACCCCTGGAATCCTTTGCGCCTGCCCCAGCGTCGTCGGCCGTACCCGCGCCAGCTTCTGCCGCACCTCGTTCGAAAGCCCCGGAATGCCCTCATAGCGAAAATTTTCGGGGATCGCCCGCGCCTCAGCATCCTTCAACTGCTGGATCTGCCGCTCCTGCTGCGCCAGATAACCCGCATACTTCGTCTCCGTCTCCACCGTCGTCAAAACGCCGTGAATCAGCTCAAACTGGCTTTGTTTTTTTATCCACCGCTCCAGCATCTCGATCCGCGCTTCCGGACGCCGCAGCCAAACCGCCAAACTCGGATTATCCGTAGCGGCATCAAGGCCGATAAGATCCATCACCGCGCTCGCCCGCGTCGTCTCCAGCAGCCGCAGCACCGCCGCCTTCTGTTCCCGCTTCCGCTGAAACTGCTCCCAGCGCCTGTCACTCACCAGGCCTACCTGCCACCCGGCCGGCGTCAGCCGCTCATCGGCGTTGTCAATACGCAAATGCAGCCGGAACTCCGCCCGGGACGTAAACATCCGGTACGGCTCATCCGCCCCTTTACTCACCAGATCGTCAATCAAAATGCCCGTATATCCCGCATTCCGTGCGATCTCGAGTGGCGCCGTCCCCTTCACTTTGGCCGCCGCATTCAGCCCCGCAATGAGCCCCTGGCACCCAGCTTCTTCATAACCCGAGGTGCCGTTAATCTGCCCCGCCAAAAACAGCCCGGAGATCGCCTTCACTTCCAGCGAATGCCTCAACTCCCTCGGATCCACCGCATCGTACTCGATCGCATACCCGGGCCGGATCATCTCCGCATCTTCCAAACCCGGAATCGAGGCCACCATCGCCGCCTGCACATCAATCGGCATACTCGTCGACATGCCGTTGACGTAGATCTCGTGCGTGTCCAGCCCCTCTGGTTCGAGAAAGATCTGATGCCTGCGCTTCTCGGGGAACTTAACGATCTTGTCTTCAATCGACGGGCAGTAGCGCGGCCCGATCCCCTCGATCTGCCCGCTATAGAGAGGAGAACGCGCAATGCTCTCCTGAATGACGCGTTGGGTTTGTTCTGTCGTATACGCGAGATGACAACAGATCTGCTCCCGTTCGATCTTTTCCGTGAGAAATGAAAACGGCGTCGGAACCGGATCGCCCGGCTGCTCCTCAAAACGCGACCAGTCAATCGTCCGCCCGTCGAGCCGCGGAGGCGTGCCTGTTTTCAGTCGTGTCCACTGTAGATCGAGCGTCCGCAATTGCGCCCCGAGCGTATTTGAGGGCGCTTCGCCGTTCCGCCCGCAGGCATACCTTTGCTCGCCAACATGCGCCAGGCCATTCAGGAACGTACCGGTAGTCACCACCACGACACTCGCTGGCAAATCCCGCCCGTCCTTCAGCCGCACGCCCGTCACCCGCCGCCTCGCCAAACCCTCCGCATCCTCGCAGGGCTCGAAAAGCATCTCGCCCACCTCGGCCTGTAAAATCCGTAGATTCGGCTCGTTCTCGAGCCACTGCCGCATCCTGATCCGGTATTGCTTCTTATCGCACTGTGCCCGTGGCGACCAGACCGCCGGTCCCCGGCTGGTATTCAGCAGCCGGAACTGGATGCCCACCGCATCCGTCAGTTCGCCCATCACGCCGCCCAGCGCGTCGATCTCCCGGACCAGGTGCCCCTTCGCAATCCCACCCACCGCGGGATTGCACGACATCTGTGCAATCAGGTCCAGGTTCATCGTCACCATAGCGGTCTTCAACCCCAGCCGGCTGCACGCGCGCGCCGCTTCGCAACCGGCATGGCCGGCGCCAACCACAATGACGTCGTACTTCTTTTGCATCTGGGGGGAAACCACCATTTATTCTAACGAGAAGGTGGCCTTTTGAAGATTCTAATTGTCGGCGGCGGTGGCCGCGAGCATGCCCTTGCCTGGAAACTTGCGCAATCGCCTTCCGTGAAACAAATTGTTGCCAGTCCCGGCAACCCAGGAATTGCTCAGCTTGCTACCTGCGTGCCTGCCCCCGCCGAGGTCGCAGGCTACGCCGAAATCGCCAAAGCGCACGCCATCGACCTGACGATTGTCGGCCCGGAAGCGCCACTGGTCGCCGGTATCGTCGACGAGTTTTACCGCCATCGTTTAAAGATCATCGGGCCTACCCAGGCGGCCTCACGGCTCGAAGGCTCCAAGCTTTTTGCCAAGGAGTTCTTTGCACGGGCAGGTATCCCCACAGCCCGCTCCGGCGCGAGCCTCGACGAATTCTCATTTCCCGTAGTCATCAAAGCCGATGGACTCGCTTCCGGCAAAGGCGTGATCATCGCCCAGGATCGCCAGCAGGCCGAAAGCGCGATTCAAAAGCTCGGTCCCCGTGTCGTAATCGAGGAATTTCTCGAAGGCGAGGAAGTCAGCTTCATTGGAATCAGCAACGGCCGGATGCTGCTGCCGTTTGCTCCCACGCAGGATCACAAGCGCCTGCTCGATAGCGATGAGGGGCCCAATACCGGCGGCATGGGCGCCTATTGCGATGCGCGCATCCTGACTTCCAAACAGAGTGGCGAGATCATGGAGCGCATCATGCTGCCCGCCATCCGGCAGATGCGCCAGGAAGGCACGCCTTTCACCGGATTCTTGTACGCCGGTCTGATGATGACGGCTGACGGCCCGAAAATTCTCGAATTCAATGTGCGCCTCGGTGATCCGGAAACGCAGGCTTTGATGCACAGCTTTCGCGGCGACTTCGCCGAAGTGCTGAGCATGATGGTGACCGGTACCGGCGCTGTTTCCGGAGGCGCCTGGGCTAGCCCGTCTGTTTGCGTCGTCCTCGCAGCAGCAGGTTACCCGGACAACCCACGCACCGGTGATGTGATCGCGGGGATTCCGGAGGCCGAAGCCACGGGAGCAGTCGCTTTTCATGCCGGCACGCGGCGCGACGGAGATCATCTGGTAACCGCCGCCGGGCGCGTGTTGGGAGTGACTGCCGGGGGCGCGACACTAGAGCAGGCGATTCACAACGCCTATCAAGCCGTCGAGCAAATTCACTTCGCCGGCATGCAATACCGCAAAGATATCGGGCAAAAAGGGCTCAGGCGCTGGAGTCAGAGCTAGTTGCCAAATTGCTCAAACAAGCGCGGGTGAATGGTTCGAAAATACTGCGGTCCGTGTACTGCGCTCCCTGCGTCGTCGCCGCGGTTTCGCCCAGGTGGTCATTGCGTCACTGACCAGGCCTGATTCGACTTCGAAGCCGGATTCTCTAAAAATTTGCTCGATCGCCGCTGCTGTCGGCCGGCCACCAACGCTGTGGCTCGTATCCAGCGCAAAATGCGTGCTCACTTTAGCCAGGAGCTGCTTTGCCGCCGTGAGCACCTGAATTTCAGCACCTTCGATATCGATCTTGCAAAAATCCGGCTCGCCCCAGCGTGAAAACGCGTCCTCTAGCGTGACGGTCTCAACCGCGTGTACGGGCGCCACGGTAGTGAGTGAAGGCATGCCGGCTAGACAAGAACCGATGCTGCCATCCGCATAAAAAGGCGCAGTACCACGGGTCGCAGCCAGCGCCGCGTTGACCGGTGTCACGTTTCTTAAACGGTGGCGCGCGATGTTGCGGAGGAGAAGCGAGTAACTCAACGGATCAGGCTCAAACGCAATTACCCGTCCTTCCGGTCCTACCAGTGTTGAAAAACAGTATGTCGAAAGTCCGCAATTGGCGCCAATATCGAATACGCAATCACCGGGACCCGGTATGTACCCCACGCAGATACCCCTCGACAACGTCACTTCGTTCAGAAAACCCGGCCAGCTCAAACTGCAGTCCCAAGGATTTGCAGGTGTGAAGCCGCGGCTTGGAATAATCGACAATAGACCGCCCCTCCGACACGTCGCATTGGACGGCATCGAAAAAGACATCGAAGTAACGAGCTATTGTGCTGGCATGCGCAAAGTGCTTTTCGGGTAAAAGAATACTCCGGCTATCTTTCCTGAATTCGAGGCAATCCCCGCGGTTGAGCGGTTCACATTCATAGCGGCTGCAGACGTGTTTCAAATAAAGCAACACACCACGATTGCGCGGTCCTAAGGCGATTGCCAACCGGACAGCCTGCCGGTGTAGCTGGGCAGCAACCGCCTGCCACGACAGGTGCCTTTCCGGAAGCATACTCTTTATATCGGTGCAGAAGCGAATGGTCCTTACATTGCCGGAAACGCCGTTCGTATTCTGAGTACATGATTGTTTTCGTCACGGGAGCAACTTCCGGTTTTGGTCAGGCGACGGCGCGAAGGTTTGCCGGAGATGGCGCGAAGGTCATCGGCACAGGGCGGCGCAAAGAGCGCCTGGAAGATCTCAAAGAAGAACTGGGCGACAATTTTCTGCCGCTTTCTTTTGATGTCCGCTGCCGCGAGCAAGTCGAAAATGCCATCCGCAATTTGCCGCCCGATTTCGCTGAAGTGGATGTACTTGTCAACAACGCCGGAGGCGCGCTGGGGCTCGATCCCGCGCAAAAGGCAAATCTCGAAGATTGGGAGACGATGATCGACGCAAACGTCAAAGGTGTCGTCTATTGCACACGCTTCCTCTTGCCCGGAATGGTAGAGCGCAATCGCGGCCACATCGTAAATCTGGGCTCAGTGGCAGCCGAGTTTGCGTATCCCGGCGGCAATGTCTATGGCGCGACTAAGGCCTTCGTTCACCAATTCAGTTACGGGTTGCGGGCCGATCTGCTGGGCACAAACGTCCGCGTGACCGATATTCAGCCGGGCCTGTGCAAGACCGAATTTTCTGAAGTTCGCTTCAAAGGCGACAAACAACGCGCCGAGGCCGTCTACGAAGGAACGGATCCTTTAACTGCGGACGACATTGCCGATGCCATCCATTGGTGCGTCACGCGCCCGCCGCACGTCAACATCAACGTGATGCAACTGATGCCCGTTTGCCAGGCGTTTGGCAACCTTCCCGTAAGCCGGAAAAAGAAGTAACGGCTCAAATGCCGCGCTGCGGCCGGTATCCAGGTCGCGCGCGGATCTTATACTTTTTGGCCGCATCGGACGTCATTTCGACGCGAATGCGGCGAAACCCTTCGTTCGGGTTTGGTTGCGGGTAGTACGTGATCGTGTAACTGTTGCCCAGGTCTTCGCGAATCGATTCAAACGCTTCCACCTGCTTCTGCCACGTCTTGGCGAAATAGTTCTTGCCGCCCGTGTTGGTGGAGATGCGTTTGAAGATCGTGGCCGAGATCGGGTCTTTGTTCACCTCGCTGGTCGAGATCACATAAATCGGAATGCCTTCGTCCTCGGCCACAGCCCGGACATCGTCGGGCGCCACCATGCTGGCGTTATCCGGCCCGTTCGAAAACACAATCACCACTTTGCGGCCTGGAATTTTCGCCGCATCGCGCAGCGTCAGAAGCAGGCAATTGTATAGCGCCGAATCATCGCCCGCCACTGCTCTGCGCAGGCCGGCGATCGCCGTCGTCCGGTCTCGGTTCAGCGGCACGGCGCGGTTCAAATTCCGGCTATAGGTGTATACCGCCACCGAATCGGCGCGATCCAGCCCGCGGATAAAATCGGCAATCGCATCGGAGGCGTAAACGAATCCGCGATACATATAGTTACTCGTATCGAACAGGATGAATACATTCGTGCCGCCTGTATCCTGCCGTAAATCCAATACCCCTGGGCCGCCCTCCGTATCAGCCGGATTCCCGGAATGTAGCGGCCGGGTTTCGCCGTTCGCCAGCACCTGTAGCGGGGCATGATTGCCCTCGGTAAAGGTGGCGATCTTCTGCGGGATGTCGTCTTCGTAGACCTTGAAATCTTTCGGCTTCAGCCCGTTCACGTATTTACCGTGCGAATCGGTGACGGTGAAGCTAAGCACAACCATGTCCACCTTGACACGGAAGGTAGTCTGATCCTGATTCTGGGCCGCGAGCCAGATTCCTGCCACGAGCGTAATCGCCGCGGCCGTAGCAGCAGTACGAATGAAGGTTCTCAAGGGTCAGTTCTCCGAAGTATGAATGTTTGCTTGCAGCACGCTTTTCTGTTGTATATTCGTGCCCACCGTCTGCAAGGAGCGCAATAGCGCCGGCCAATCTTCCAGGTGCGTCGCAAAGATGTTTTCGATGGTAGCGCGATTCCACTCGGGCACATAAGCATCGAGCTCGCTGACGGGCACTCCGGCTTGATCGGCAAGCGCAGCGTAGTAGAGATTATTCGACTCCCAGCTTTCCGCCAGAATGCGGCTCGAATAGCCCATCAGCGCGGGGAAAATTCGCAAATAGAGCAGCCCCGGTTGCAGCGAATGCGTCAGAGTCGGCTTCGGAGTACCAAAGGCGTGCGCAATGGCTTCGGCTGAAAGCGCTGGGTCATTTTGCGACGCCATTTCCTCGATCTCCATCGAGTACACATCGGGCGACACATTGCTCAGTTTCGGATCCGACGCCATGGCATAGAGCGCCGAAATGGGAACCTCTGCAACGGCCCTTTTGAAATCGCCGCTTTGCAGTTGATCCTCCAGCAACTCGATGCGCCCGGGCGGAGCAAACCGGCGGTAGGAATTTATAACCGCCGCTTCGACTGAAGGATTCATCGCCGCCGCCGCCAGCAAAGATTCACCACGCCGGATATGCAGATTCACCCAGCGCAGTTGCTCCGGGGTCACATTGCGCCAGCGCGTGACAGTTACGTCCACGATCATTTGCGGCACCAGATCGGCCCAGATCAAGGCCTGTTCGCGCTTGGGCGAAAGGAAATTCTGTTCCGCCTCAGCCACTGCGTACGGCAGCGTAATGAGCGAGCCCACCAGCCGCCCGCCCGCGCTTTCCGGCCAGCCGCTACCGGCTACCTCGGTGCTGCTCCACTCGGACGGCGTATTCTCCGGGCCGATGAAATCGTGGCTGCGCACAAACGAGGAGTTCGTCAGCAGCAACTGAGCGCCTGGGGGCGCATAGTAGCTGTACAAGAGGCCCACGAGTGAATCGCGCAGAAAAGGCGCCAGCGCATCCCGCGCATCTCTCTTATCCGGATTCTTGACCAGCTTTGCGACAACCAGCTTTTTCTCCTGCTCGATGTGCTTGTCGCTCCAATAGCCGACCGAGTAGGTGTTGCGCTCTTCCGCCGAAAGCGAGCCTCGTAGCGATTGAGTCTCCTGCAAGCGGTCAATCTGATCGTCCAGGCTTTTGACAATCTTGGGATCAACAGCCTGTTTGCCTGCGCCGTCCGCGACTGCAAAAAGGCTATCCAGAGGAGCGAGTAGCTGCGCGTCGAAAATTCGCAAGAAATTTTCGGCCGGTGAGACCGGTTCATTCCCGCTTACAGGCCGCAGTTTGCCCACCAGAAGCTCAACGATCTGTTCCTGCGGCATAGAGCCGGGCTGTCTTCCGGCAGCGGCAAGCAGCGCATCCACGCCGGAGCGCCCCGCATCGAAAACATCGGCCTCCTGTTTGATATGCCCGAACGGGCTGATGATTTTCGTGAAGCTCGCGTCTTCTCTTGCGGCTGGAATAGAGTTCTGCAGCACCAGGATGCGCCACAAACCGGTAAGCGCTTGCAGGGTGCCGACCGCATCGGCGCGCAGAAGAGCGTCATGCGTGTCTTTCGTCGCCTTACATAAATCGAGGTACTGGCCGATTGCGTTTTCACTCAAACCCGGCGCATCGGCGAAGAGCGCATATTGCGCTCCATAAGCGCGATAGCTGGCAACCAGGCGCGCCGCAAGCTGTGCCGAAACAGGCTTTGCACGGCCCCGGTCGATATCGTTCAACGCGAGGAAGATTTTGAGCGGCTCGTTTTCGACGCTCTTGCGGCTGAGCGCGAAGAGCGCCTCGACGACGTCGTCGGAGTTGCGCCAGGTTGCGGCCGAGCGCGTCAGCTTGCCGTCATATTTTCCGTGCGGATGGTGAATAAAAAGATTGCGCCACACTTCGAGGTCGCCCGGGATATGCGGACGGCCATCCGGGTCGACCCGCAGCGATGTTGCGAGCAATATCAATTCCGTGCTGGAGCGGAACACCGGCCGCGCCGGGCCAGGGCTGGTGATCTTCCCGCGTAGCGCATCGTAAAAACGCTTCATGCGTTCCGGTTGCGTCAGGTACGCCTGTGTCGGACCTTCGATGCGGGACAGCGTGTCGAAATAACTCGCCATCCAGCCGTCGTCGGTTGCAATCAGCTTTTCGAAAAATGCGCCGGGATTGCTCGGCGAAACTCCAACCATGGAAGCCCATACTTTGGGTGAGCCGGGTACGACGGCAGCGCCGTCCCGAATCTGGAACATATTGCCGAAGAAATCGAGAACGTGCGCATAAATCTTCAGCTTTGCCGCGCTTGCCTGCTGCCGTAAAGCTGCCGCTGTCGTGCGGTCGAGATGCGACAAGCCCAGATAAAGCCGGCAGATCGAAGGATCGGCTAGAAATGCATCCAGAAAATCGGCTTGCGGATTCTGATTCGCCGCTTCAATCCAGTAGCGCGCGTTGTAGAGAACCGGCACTTGGCTGGGTGCATAGGGAAATTCGAACCGGTGATTGGCGCGCAGGTCCTGCTCCAGTTCCGTCAACGGAAAACCTGAGTCGTCGGTAAGAAAAGCGCGTGTGGCATTTACGGTTTCAAGCACCATGTCGCTGCCGCAGGCGCCGCGCATCCGGTAACCAAGCACCTTCAGAAGATTGCCGGTTTCTTCGCTGTCGCAAGCAGGGATGACAATCTTTCCATTGCGCGCCATCGCCTGCAACTCGCGCGCTTGCCCGATGTACCGGACCAACAGGCGCAGATATTCGGTCTGCTGCAGGGCCTCATTTCCGGAGGCCTCGTAGCCGTTGGTCACAACGTTGCGCGCCAGTGCCGGCAAGAGCTCCTCGGGCGCGACATCGGGCGACAGCGCCGCCATTCGGGCAAACGAGGACAAAGGTCCGGGTATAGAAATTGACGAATAGTGCTGTTCCGGCTTCACCCGCGGCCTCATCTGCAAGTCCTGACCGCCTGCAGCCCGGTATTGCTCGAGATCACGCGCCAGATCGGCATCGCGGCCGTCCATAAAATCGATGAGCACGGCCTGCTTCAAAGCCAACTGTCTGGAATGCGGGTCGCTTTCGGCAGCCGCCCACTTCAGATAGGCATCGCGGCGCCCATCGGCCGCATGGCGGTCCAGAAAGAGAGCGAACGACTTCAGCCCGTTGGGCGTGCCGTCACTCGCCTGCTTCTTGAGCAGCGCAAACGCGCCCACAACGTCACCGGCGTTTTCACGCTGCTGGGCCGCATCGGGCGTGCTTCGGTCCGCCCCTCCCCAACCCGCCAGCGACACGCTGACGGCGCACAGGCTCGCAGTTAAAAAACGAGAAACCGCTTTGAAGAAACGGCCATTCCGAAAAAAGGCATTCACGGCGCAACGCCCCCAACTTCTCAAAGTGCCCGGGCCGAACCGTACCCTGGGCATTCCGATGCTCGAAATACCGAAAGGCACTGCCCGGCTGCCAAGCTGGCTTGGTTTTCTAATCTATCATTCGTGCATCGAGCCGGAACAGGAAACTGTCAAGAGTTTCCTAACGATTACCCTATTGCCTCGCCATAGAGCAGCCGATGCGGAAAGAGAGCGGCCCGGAGGCCTTTCCGGTCCGCCGCCTTGTTTATGTCCTCCGCTTCGCTGGCGTGGCCTGCGGCAAAACTCAGCATTCGTTCCGGCGCCTTCCATCGCATCGGGCTTTATTTGCTGGTTGCGTTGATTGCCGGAATGTATCTGTTTCCGTTCATGCACGTGCTTTCGGGCGCCACCGATGAGGGCCTGTACGTCTATGAAGCGCAGCAGGCGGCGCAAGGCGCTATTCCGGGTCGCGATTTCTTACAAGAGAATCCGCCGGGAGCTTATTACTGGTTGGCACTATGGTTTCGCCTATTCGGGACCAGCATGACCACGGCGCGCATGGTGCTCTTAGCTACTGGCGTAGGCACGGTTCTGCTCTTGGTCTATCTGGCCCGGCGCATCGGGAGCACGGGTATGTGCGCGGCCGGTTTCATTCTGATCACTTCCATCCCGCTGACGCCCATCAATTCACCCCACTATGATTCGAATTTGTTTGCGCTGGCAGCGTTTGCCGTATTCCTCGCGGGCGCGGATTCGATGCTTGAGGACAGAATCCGCTATTGGCCTTTTCTGTTCGCCGGCCTGTTAGCGGGCTGGGTCAGTTGCCTGCTTCAGCAAAAGGGATTTCTATTTCTGGCAGCGTTCCTAGCCAGTCTGTTCTTCCTGCATCGCAGGCGCGCCATCCGGCCGTGTGTGCTGATGATTACCGCATACGCGTCAGTCCTGATTGCACAAATCATTCCTTACCTGATCTGGCACGCGCTTCCCGATCTGTTTTTCAGCATGGTCGAGCTGCCGCTTTCAAGCTATAACCACGTCAATAACGTTCCTTATGGCTACCCGCTTTGGACCGTATGGTTCCCAGGCCTTTTCGGCCGCCTGGAAGCAAATGTTTCGGCGCTCGTAAACGCGCCCATTCTCCTGGCCATGACGCTGCCAATGCTGCTCATTCTGCTCGCGCCGCTGCTGGTGGCGGCCCTCGGGTATGCCTTCAGGGCGCGCGCGTTCAGCAAACGCCTCATTCCGTACTGGATCACTGCTTATGCGATGTGGCTCTCGGAATTGCACCGGCAGGATATCAGTCATTTGCGCAACGGCTGCGTTCTGCTTGTGTTGTTGTTTTTCGCTTTGTGCGAAAACTATGCGGGGCGGCTGCTCAGAGTCTCAGCACTCACCATAGTGATTGGAACTCTGTCGCTCGGTACGACCGTTCTAAACGGCGCGTTGCAGGCGCGCACGCCGGTTACGACACGCCGTGGAACTCTTTTCGCGCAGGCAAAAGATCCGGTGCTGGAGTTTTTGCTGTCACATACGCAGCCCGGCGAGTTTGTCTTCGTCTACCCGTATGCGCCCGCGTACTATTTCCTGGCGGATGTGCGGAATCCCACTCGCATCAATGCGATTGTCGATCAACGCGATAACCCCGCAATCGAACAACTGATACGCGATCTGGCAGCCAATAAGCCGCGCTATGTGCTGGTTCAGACGAAACTGATCGGAGATGGCATCCGCACGATTTTTCCCGGATTTCCAGTGCCCCCGCCGCAGGATCGCCTGATTGACCGTTATGTTACGGCACACTATCATCAGGTCGCATCGATCGCCGCTTTTCAAATCCTGGAAAGAAATAGGGGATAGACTAGGCGCGCAAACTGGTCGCGCTGGGCTCGACGGTAGCGCGCGATGGCTTGATTCGCAATAGCAAAAGCGCGCCCAAAAGCAGCAACGCCAGAGCAATCCACTGGGTCAGCGAAAACGGGCCGGCGAGCGGCTGCTCGTGTACACGGAAGAATTCAATAATGAAGCGAGCCGTCGAATAAAGAACGAGATATAAGCCGATCACTTGCCCCGGACGATGGCTCCGGCCCACCTGCCGTAACAGAAACCAGAAGATGAACAGATCCGCCGCCGATTCGTACAACTGCACCGGATGCAGCGGTTTGTCGAGCGGGAGATCAGGTGAAGCAAAATTCGAACGGAAGCGCACACCCCAGGGCAGGTAGCACACTCTGCCCCAACAGCAGCCCGCGGCAAAGCAACCCAATCTTCCAATCGCCTGGCCTACAGCGATTCCTGGAGCGAAGATGTCCATTGTTTTGAGTACCGGAAGCTTCTGCCGTTCGATGTAGAGATAACCGAAGATCAGTGCGACGATGAAGCCGCCGTGAAACACACCCGCAGCCTGTAAGGTCGCCATCGAAAAGATCTGTCCCGGATCGCGGATGTAATCGCCGATGTCGAACAGAAACATGAACAGCTTTGCGCCAATAATGCCGGCGATTGCGCAATAGACCGCGATGTTCGTGATTTTGTCGGGGGGTAAACCCGCGCGGCGGGCAAGCCGGGTCGTAATGGCAAGACCGGTTAAAAAAGCGATGGCGATCAGTACGCCATAGGTGGGAACGTAGAACGAACCGATCCGGAACAGTACGGGAAACATGAGTCTACTTGGGGGCTATCCCTTCTTTGATGTTCGCGCGGTGCGGTTTGATCAGGTCAAATAGCAGCAGAATGGCTCCTATGGTAATGGCGCTATCAGCAACATTGAAGGCGGGGAAGGCCCAGGCGCCGTGATACACCTCAATGAAGTCCGTGACGGTGCCGCGAAGTATCCGATCCAACAAATTCCCGATAGCGCCCCCTAATATAAACGCAAGTCCGAAGCGCGTGGCGGCAGAGCGAAACGCGCCGTTCCGGCTCCAAAGAGCTGATGCCACAAAGACCAGAACAGCGCCTGAGATGCCGATCAGAACAATGCTGCGGATTACCGGTTCGCCTTCGGCTAAAACGCCGAAAGCTGCGCCGGGATTTTCCGCATGAACAATTCTCAGCCACCCCGGGATAACCGAAACGGTGTCGAACGGGCTCAGCGAATGCAGGATCAGGACCTTGCTAATGCGATCGGCAATAAGAATCATGAGCGCAGCGGCAAGCGCTGAAATACGGGCGCCGGCTTCACGCGAAATTCCCACTAGGCCAAATATTCCGGCAGGACTGAAGCACACGTTGCGCATACGGTCGGAAACTCAGGATTGCTGCCCACATCGGTCGTGTATTTCCAGCAGCGCTCGCATTTATCGCCTCTGGCTCGCTGCACTGTGATAGTCAGCTCGCCCGCGGCGGCATCTTCCTGAAGATCTACCTGTGAGACGATCAACCACCCCGGCAAGTCACGCAGGTGCTTTTCGAGCAGCCGGTACGCAGGCCCGGAGGCTTGGAGGGTAACCGCCGCTTCCAGTGACGAACCGATAATTTTGTCTTCGCGCGCCGTATCCAGCGCCTTGAGCACCTGATCGCGTACCGGAACAAGTTTGTCCCAATCGGCTGCCGCCGCCCGTTGCGCATCGGTAATGCCTTCGGTCAATTCGTCCGGAGCGGGGAAGTACGCCAGGTGAACACTTTCCGCTTTCTGGCCGTCTGTCTGAACGTGCTGCCAAACTTCTTCGCAGGTGAAAGAAAGGATGGGCGCGAGCAGCCGCACGAGAGCCAGGCTCAAGCGATGCAGAACCGTTTGCGTTATGCGGCGGGCAGTGCGGCTGCCGGTATAGAGACGATCCTTCGAAACATCGAAGTAGAGCGCGCTGAGATCCGTAACGACGAAATCGTAGACAGCGCGATAGACCTTATGAAACGCGTACTCTTCGTATGCCGCACGGCAGCGCCGGACCAGGTCTTCGGCGCGGACTAGAATCCACGCGTCCATGCCCGGCAAGTCTGCGCCAGCGACGGTGTGTGTCGCAGGATGGAAGTCATGAAGATTCCCGAGCATGTAACGGAAGCCGCTGTTGCGGAATGTTCGATAGGCCTCCTGGAGCTGGTTCAGGATCGTTTCTGACAGACGCACGTCTTCGGTGAAATCGACGGAGGCGACCCAGAGCCGAAGAACATCGGCTCCCTTGTCGCGAATGATTTCCGCCGGCTCAATGATGTTGCCGAGAGATTTGGACATGGCCCGGCCTTCGGCATCAAGCGTCCAGCCGTGAGTGGCGCATTCGCGATAGGGCGAAGAGTTCTTTAGCGCCACGCCAATCAGGAGGGAGCTGTGAAACCAGCCGCGATACTGATCGCCGCCCTCGATATACATGTCCGACGGCCAGCTAACGCCGTTCTGCGGAATCAATGTTGCGAGGTGGCTGGAGCCGGAATCGAACCAGACATCGAGAATGTCGCTCTCTTTGCGGAATGTCGTGTTTCCACATTGCGCGCAGGCGCGGCCCGGGCCCATTAACTCTTCCGCCGTCTGCGAATACCAAATGTCTGCAGTATGCGCCCGAAACTGCGCGACAACATTTTCGAGTACGGCGCGATCGACGAACGGCGTCGAGCAGTTTTCGCAATAAAACACGATAATCGGAACGCCCCAGACACGCTGCCGGGAGATGCACCAATCGGGCCGCATCGCGATCATGTTCGTCATGCGCTCTTCGCCCCAGCTCGGATGCCAGCTTACTTGTTTGATGGCTTCGAGAGCGCGCGCCCGGAGTTCATTCCGCTCCATCCCGATAAACCATTGCTCGGTTGCGCGGAAGATGACCGGCTTGTGGCAACGCCAGCAATGCGGGTAACTGTGCTCCAGCCGCGCCTGCCCGGCCAGCGCGCCGTGCTGTTCGAGAAGCTTGATGACGATCGGATTGGCCTCCCAAACCGTCTTGCCGATTAACTCTTCCGGGAAAATGCCACTCGCGCCATCGGCATAAAAAAAGCGGCCGGCTGCATCGACCGGGCAGTAGACCGGGACGCCGTAACGCCGGCCGATCACGAAATCTTCCTGGCCATGACCAGGCGCAGTGTGAACTGCGCCTGTGCCCTGTTCCAACGTGACGTGGTCGCCAAGCAGGCCGAGTGACTCCCGCTCGATAAACGGATGCCGGAAAACGGCGCGCTCCAGCTTCGTGCCTGGGAATTTTGCCACTACCGTTTGATCCCAGCCGAGCGCTTCCGCCACCTGCGGCAGCAAACCTTCGGCAACAATGGCGATGCCCTGCGGGGTGTCTACTGCGACGTATTCAAACTTGGGATTGAATGCGATCGCTAAATTCGCCGGAATCGTCCACGGCGTGGTTGTCCAGATGAGGCAATAGACAACGCGTCCGGCCAGCGCCGGGTCAAGCGCGGCCGGATCGGAAGCGAGCCGAAAGCGCACATATATCGAGGGGCTGGTGTGATTTTCGTACTCGACTTCTGCTTCCGCGAGCGCCGTCCGGTCATGGATGCACCAGTGGACCGGCTTCAGGCCTTTATAGATGTAGCCCTGATGAAGAAAATCGACGAACGCCTGCGCGATGACCGCCTCATATTCGGCAGACATGGTGAGGTACGGATCGTCCCAACGGCCAAGCACGCCGAGGCGCTTGAACTCGGTGCGGTGAATGGCGACGAATTTGGCCGCGTAAGAGCGGCAGTGCGCGCGAATCTCAGCGATACTCATTTGCGCTTTGCGCTTGCCGAGTTCCTGATCGACTTTGAATTCGATGGGCAGGCCGTGACAATCCCAACCGGGAATGTAAGGCGAATCGAAGCCGGCCATCGTCTTCGACTTGACGATGAAGTCTTTCAGAATCTTGTTGAATGCCGTGCCGAGGTGAATGTTTCCGTTTGCATAGGGCGGCCCGTCGTGCAGAACATATTGCGCGAGCCCGGCGCGTGATTCACGAATGCGCTGGTACAGGTCGATTTTGTCCCAGTGTTCGAGCAGTTTCGGCTCGTTCGAAGGCAGATTTGCCTTCATGGGGAAGCTTGTTTTCGGCAGGTTGACCGTTTTTTTCAGGTCAACAGAGGAAACATTCATGGGATCGCTCGAACGCAGAATAGTCCTGACGCCTTGTGCGCGGCTGGCCCACCGCGCACAACTCGCTCTGGTGGCCTTGTGCGCTTCTACTTCATGGTAGCGGACGAATGAAGCCGCTCAGGAAAGAGCACGTGGAGGCATGGTTTGGGAGATTACCTTTTAGCCGGGTCACAAACCGGCGTGGTTTATTTTTTGGCGGCTCACGGCCCGGCTACTTACTTGAAAAGGATGAACTTAGAGGATTATCTGAGCTGCTGAGCCGCGTCGCGCGGGTGGCATTTTGTTCATTTTGCGGAATTTGAGAGCGTACAGTCGTTGACGAGAAAAGGAAACCGAATGCGATCTCAAACCCAATCGGCGCGCACGAAGCGCGGGTCCTTGCCGGACGATCCCGGCGGTGTGGCTGCCCAACTCCGCCAACTGCTGGTCGGGCAACCGGAGGCGATCGATACGATCGTTCCGTACATTCAAATGCAGCAGGCCGGGCTGGCGCCGGAAGGCCGCCCGGTTGGCGTGGTGCTGCTGCTCGGCCCGACGGGGACCGGCAAGACACGAACGGTGGAAGCTCTCGCAGAGGTCCTTCACGGCAGCAGCAAGAATTTGCTGAAGGTCGATTGCGGCGAGTTTCAGATGGAACATGAGGTCGCAAAACTGATTGGCGCGCCTCCCGGCTATTTGGGTCATCGGGAAACGCAGCCCATGCTGACGCAGGCGAAGCTCAACTCGGTTGCCTCCGAACGCAACGATACTTCGCTGGTGCTCTTTGACGAGATTGAAAAGGCGGCGCCTTCCATGACCCGCCTGTTGCTCGGCATTCTCGATAAAGCGACTCTGCGCCTGGGCGACAACTCCAGCGTCAATTTCGAACGCAGCCTGATCTTTCTCACCAGCAATCTGGGCGCGCGATCGATCCAGCGCGCCAACAAACCCGATTTCGGTTTTGAAGCGATGTTGCCGCCGGTCGTGCAGTACGACCCAGCCAAGGTTCAGAACATCGGAATGGCGGCCGTACGCCAGAAGTTCTCTCCGGAGTTTGTCAACCGTATCGACTCCGTCATCACCTACAAGCCGTTGAACCGTGAGGCGTGCGAGCAGATACTGGACCACATTTTCGCGAGCTTCTCGCGCCTCATTGCGTCGCGTCTCGCCGCCCGCAGTTTCCGGCTGATGTGCACCGCGGCGGGCCGCAGCTTGCTGCTCGATCAGGGCACAAGTATTGAATATGGGGCTCGCGAGCTGAAACGAACCGTACAGCGGAACTTCATACAACCGGTCGCTTCCCTTGTGGCACAAGGGCGCGTCGCGCCGGGCGCCACCGTCATACTCGATGCGAAACAAGGAGAGTTCAACGTTTTAGTGCGGCAGTAGCGCGTTAGCCGTGCTATGCTCTCACATTGTTTTCGCAAGTGACGTTGCAGCGCATACTGGTTGCCGGTCTTTTTCTGCTGTCGCTTGCGTTCTTCCTTGAACGCGGCGCTTATCGCGGCCTGCACGAATCGCGAACCGGTGATTTCGCGACCATTTACGCTGCGGCCCGTTGCTGGCTTCACCACGAAGGCCCATATGACCGCGCCGGTCTCGAGCGGGAGTTAGTTCAGGCCGGCGCGCCGTCCGTGCTGATTCGCGACCAGCTCCATCAGGCATCTCTGTATCCGATATCCGCTTTCCCGTTTGTGGCCTTGCTGGCCTTTCTACCGTGGAGCGCCGCAAACATTATCTGGTGCATACTGTCGCTGGCCTGCTTCGCAGCTTCAATTGTGGCGCTGCTTCAGGATCTGGCAGTTTCCAAAACCGGCAAATGGATCGCAGCCAGCGCCTGCCTGTTCTTCTCTCCTACCTATGTCGGTGTCGTGAATGGAAATGCGAGCGTCATTTCGATCAGCCTGGCGATTCTTTCGCTCGATTTTGCAATCCACAAACGACTCTGGAAGAGCGGCGTGCTGTTCGGCGTCACGCTGTGTATCAAGCCGCAAATCGCGATTTGCTGTTTTCTCGCATTGTTGCTATGGAGGCGCCGGGCTGCGGTTGTGATCGGAGCCGTCGTCGCCGGGATCGTGTGGGCAGTTGCAATTCTGCACGCGTCTTCTTCCGGGCAAAGTTGGGGCTGGTTGGTCTCGTGGTGGCAAAACGTTGCGCATGAGGGTGCGTCCGGCGGCCTGGATGACTCGCGCCCTGGCAATCCGTTCGCTTCCGGATTTCTTAATGCGCAGACGCTTTCTTATCTGGTGAGTGGCAACGCGCTTTTCGCAGAGGGAATCGTATTTGCATTGGCGCTGGTGCTGGCGGTTCTCTATTTTCATTTCTCGCAGAATGAAAAGAATGGCCCGGGGCGCAAATGGGTGGACGCGGCCTTTTTCGCTGCCCTCAGTCTGGCAATCACTTACCACCGCTATTACGATGCGCAGTTGTTGTTAGCTGCGATCCCGACGGTGGTGTATTTATGGCAGAGCAGCCGGGTTCGAACTGCGGCGTTGGCTGGCTTGTGCCTGCTGGCGCTGGCTTTTCCCCTTCAATCGACAATTGACAGAATATTCGGGCCGGCGGCGGGGGACGATTCGCCGGCACTCGTGCTGTTGCGGCGTTATAAACCCTTCGTTGTTATATTGCTGGCTTTGGTCCTTTGCTCTTCCGCCATACTTGCGATGCGAACGCGAAATTCGCTCGCCAGCAGCGAAAGCCAGCGGGATTGAAAGACTTCCGCCCGGTAGGCCTGAACCTGCTTCTGCGCCATTTCTCCCATGCGCCTTGTTTTGTCCCGATCGGCGAAGGCAGAAGCTATGGCCGCAGCGACGGAGCCGGCGGTTCGCTCTACTAGCCAACCGTTGACGCCGGGCTGGAGGAAGTCCTCGACCCCGCTCAGCCGGGTTGCAATCACCGGAAGGCCGGCCGCCGCGGCTTGAAAACAGACCAGGCTGAATGTCTCGTATGCGGAGGGGAAAACGTAGACATCCGATGCCCAGAAATACGGCCGTACGTCCTCCTGAAACCCTGCGAAATGAACATGCGAGCCCAGGTTGAGCCGTTTCGCATAGCCGCTGAACTCATCCATCTCGCCGGCGCTGCCTCCAATGACGATGAGGTGAATTGCGTGATTCCGAAGCCGAGCCATCGCCTCCAGGATCACCGCCAGGCCCTTGCGCGTAAAGCCACCCAAAGCGCAGAAACTCAGCAGAAAACTTTTAACCGGCACGCCGAAGCGTTGATGGATTGCTGCTCGAGAGAAATCGGCCGGGCGGCGAAAACTTTCGGTCTCGAGCGGGCTCGGAATAACAACCAGCTTTCCGGACGCAACCGGATAGGTGGATTCGATCTCGCGCGCCAATCCGTGTGACGGGACCACGATCTTCCGGGCGCGGCGGAAGGCGATGCCTTCCAACCAGGCGCACCAGCGGTAATTGATCATCCGCGCCATCCGGCGGGGCCAACTGCCGGCGATTGCATCGGAGTGATGTTTCAGGAAATAACGATGGCAGAATTGCGCATGCGCAATTTCACAGAACGGATAAGCTCCCTCCGCGGCTATCCGGACACGCGGCTTTTCGCGTACTCGCAGCCAGTATGCAAGCGCGCTGAAAACAGCGAACAGAATGGTGCGCGCAAATACAGGGCTCGCCGGAAGCGGCACGCGCGTCTGCTTCAGAAGCGGAGCCGGGCGGAGATCGGTGCGATCGACGATGGTATGAATCGGCCATTTACCCGCGAGCGCTTCCAGCATTTTCAGCAGGCAGCTTCCGGCAGGACTGGTTCGAGTAATAGAGGAATCAAAAACAACCAGAGCCGCGAAATTTTCGCTGTGGGGAGACTTTTGCAATCGGCAATTTCCGCGCTCAGCCGGCCACGGGAACTTCCAGTTCAAGCGGACTCGGCTTGGGCTTGTCGCTGATACGGCGGCCAACCTGTATCATCGGCTTCTCGATTGCTCGATGTAAAATGTAGGCCACCCCGGTGGACAGGCCAAGAGTTCCAATGTAGATAAAGAGGCCTTGACCGGTCACGCTCCCGGGTTTAATGACTTGCTCCAAGGCGTTCAGGCACAAGATGTGAACCAGATAGATTCCATACGATACCCTGCCCATAAACACCAAAGCGGGTGTCGATAAAATTCTGGTCCCCACTCCTTTGCAAGTTACTAAGCTGCCGATGATCAGGGTAACCGCCAGCGCGTACAGAACTGAAAAACCTCGAAGATGCGCCTGTGGCCGTAGAGATAACTGAGTCATGATCATCACTAGCAGTGCCAAAGGCGTCGTCAGCTTCGCCATTTGCCCAAATAACTGATACAGTCGCGGGCGCGATAGTAGCAGCGCCAATGAGACGCCCAGCAGGATGAAGCCATAACTTTCCAGATGATACGTCTCGCGGGCCTCCGAAAGAACGCCTTGAATAAGACAGATCAGGGCGCCCAATATGGCCACGGCGAACCGGGTATTTTGCCGTGTGCGCGGGATTCCGGCGACGAGTAGCGGCCAGAAAAGATAAAACTTTTCCTCAATGCCCATGGACCAGCTTTGGTAAAACGGCAGAGCGGAAGCGAATGCGGAACCGAACATCCAGGATGGGACTTCCTGAAAAAAGCTCAGATAATACGGCAGAGCGATGCGGAATGGAACGACCTTGGTTGCCCAGAGGTGAGTGCCAAGGATAAGAAATATATAGACGGCAAGGACAAAGTAGTAGAGGGGCAATATCCGGAAGATCCGGCGCACGTAAAAACTGGTTACGTTCAGCCTGCCTTTGCGTGTTTCTTCCTGAAGTCCCAGGCGCGTAATCAGATATCCGCTCAGGACAAAGAAGATGGTAACTCCGACAAAACCTGAAACAAAGTTCTAGATCCGCTCGTGGAGATGAGCGGTAATTGCCAGAGATACCGCTATGGCGCGAACTCCATCCAGCTCCGGCATATATCTTTGCGCCTGATAATCATAGTAATTTAGCCGGCCCTTAGACGGCGCTTCAGGGCTGGTCTTGTTTACACTCACCAGAGCAGCAGCCATTAAGCTAATATGCGCCCTTGGGCGAAAGCAATATACAGGCGGTTTTTAACAGGATGTAAATGTCCAGCCAGACGGACCAGTTACGAATGTAATAAGTATCCTCGGCTTCCTGGATCATCAGATTACCGTCGCTGCGCTCTGAAACCTGCCACAGGCCGGTGATTCCCGGCATCACGCCCGCGCGCAATTCGCGGAAAGCGGCCGGGAAACTCTCGAGATGGTAGTAGGGAAACGGACGCGGCCCGACCAGGCTCATATCGCCGCGCAATACATTCCAGAGTTGCGGCAATTCATCGAAGCTGTACCGCCGCAGAAAAGAGCCGATGCCTCGAATGACGCGCGGGTCCTTTTTCAGCTTGTAGTACTGATACCAGGATTCCCGCTCCTCCGGATTGCTGTCCAGATATCCTTCAAGCATCTGCTCGGCATCGGCGTGCATGGTACGCAGCTTATAAATAGTCAGGCGGCGGCCGTTCTGCCCCCCGCGCTCCTGCCGGAAGAAAGCCGGCCCGCGGCTTTGCAATTTGATCCAAATAGCGCAGATTGCAAGCAACGGTGCGGATAACAGGAAGAGCGGCACGGCGATGGCATAATCGAGCAGCCGTTTCAGCAGCCTGTTGCTCGGTAATAACAGATTTTTCTTTATCTCCAGGCCGAGAATGCCGTCGAGGTCGCGCGAGGTGATCCAGAGGCTTTGAATACCGAAAAGGTCCGGAATCACGATGACGCTGGGGAACGACAAGTTCTGAATCAGATTCGATAGCCGCTGGCGATCCATGCTGGGAATCGCAATCAAAGCGACCTTCGCACGGCCGTGAAATGCGCGAATCGAGGACAGCGGCCCAACCACGGGAATGCCTTCGATTTGCGCGCCCCATTTTTCCGCGTCGTCGTCGAGGAATCCGACGGGTATAAAGCCGAGGTCGTGTTCTTTTTTCAATTTGCGGGCCAGCAGCGATCCGGTGCGCCCGGCTCCGAGAATTACCACCGGCTCGCCGCATATGCCCCGGCGGATGAGCACGTTCCGACACAGCGTTTCGAGCGCAGGCAGCATTGCCAGCGCAAAGGCCGCTGTCAGCAGCAAAACTCCGCGCGACCACTGGCGGTCCGCGAAGATATAGTTCCATGTCAGCAGCACGCCGAATATGGTGAGCGCTGCATAGACCCGAACCCGCATCCGTTGGACCGCGCCAATGCCATAGCCTGGATACAGACCCAAAAAGTAATAGACCACCGGCAGGATCAGAACGCCAATTGCGAGTCCTTCATACTGCGGGCGCGCCAGCGTGATGGGAGAAAACGGGCGCAGCGCGAGCCGGACAAGGCAGGCAGCCAGCAGCGATAGTTCCAGCGCGAACACATCTACAAGCACGAGCAGCACCGTCGGCCAGGAGCGCTGCCGGACAGATAGCGTGACTGGTTGTTGGAGCGCAGCGGTACTCATCGCCTGTTCACGCACTAAACCTGAGTATGAGGCCACATTTTATATCGGCGCCATCGAGAAAGTACTATAACGCCTGCTTTCGAGCGCTCGCGAGTAAATATTCATCAGGAGTTCGTAATTGCGCTCCGCGGTGTAGTTCTGCTCAAAAGAGAGGCGGGCTTTAGGGCGAAGCGCGCGTAGCAGCTCCGGCTGCCCGAGCAGCCACAGAACGCGCTCGGCGAGATGAGCCGCGTCGCCCGCGAGAAAACGCAGTCCATTTTCGCCCTCGACCACAAACTCGTCCATAGAAGCCAAATCGGGAGCGATTACCGGCGTTCCGCAGGCCAGCGCTTCAATTACGGCCAGCGGGCCGCTTTCATGATAAAGCGAGGCGCAGATCAGAAAGCGCGCCCGGCGGGTCAGCTCAACCGCGTCTTCATGATCGACATGGCCCAACCATTCAATTCCGGGCATTGCGGCCGTCGCCTCGCGGCCCCAATTCAAAAGAGGACCGCTGCCCGCGATTTTCAACGGCAGGCGCGGGCCGACAATCCGCCACGCATCCAGTAGCGTACGGATGCCCTTCTCTTCACAGATGCGCCCGAGAAATAAGGCATAGCCGCCATCGCCGCTGCCGGCAACCGGTCTCGCGGCCAGGAAGTTCGGTTTAACGACTAACTTGCCGGCACGCAATCCACCACGAATAAAAGTCGATCGTGCGAAGTTACTCAGCGCAATGTAGGTGTGAATCCTGGAATCCCAGGTGCCTGCCGCGCGATGAACCGCTAGCATAGATACCGTAACGGCGGTTGCGGCCAGGCTGTTCCGGTAACAGCGGTGCAGCAGAGACTTGTAGGGAGCGCTCGCGCCGACGCAATCCTGGCAAACCTTGCCGCTCCGGAAGAAATTGGCGCTTGCACAGAGCAGACGGTAATTGTGCAGTGTCTGAATCACGGGAACGCCCTCTGCTGAGGCGGCGTAATAGATCGAGGGCGAGATGAGTGGAAACGTGTTGTGGCAATGGACGATGTCCGGCCTGTTTTGCGCTATTAAACGCCGGACCGCGCGATAGCTTGCGTTATTCCACAGCGTTCGGAGGGCGGCTCGGGGCGCGGATATTTGAGATAGCTCATCATTGTGTGCCTCATAGCGGATAACCTCATGGCCGTACTTTGTGAGCAGCTCGTATTCCGCTGCAAATACCTGATCTTCGCCGCCCGGGTGTTGATAGAAGTTATGAACCTGCAGAATCTTCATCGACGCACATCGGCGACGAGGTCCGGCGCATTCAACGGAAAAGCCGGCGCAGTTCCGTTTAGGACTGGCTCAATTTTCCTGGCAGGATAGCGATGCGCCAGCGTTGCATAACCAACCAGCATGAGAAAACCAAGGCTCATCGCGTTGCCTGCGCCGGCAATGAAGTTCTCGCCTGCCATCGCGATCAGCAGAGTGGGAAGATAAACCAGCAAAGGCTTGGCATAGCCGACGTTATCATTTCGCACACCCTTGACGGCGTAAGCAACAATCGAGATCCAGAACGAGCACCAAAGAAAAAGGCCCACCAGTCCCCATTCATAGAACGACCGCAACCACTCATCGTGCAGCATGCGGTTTGGATCAATCATCCCGGCGTATCCACGAAAAAGCGAACCCGTCACCAGCGAGCCGTTACTCGTGCCCCTGCCGAATACGAACTCGGTGAAGGTCGAATGCTTGAGCTGCTCGATTGCGGTCTCGTAGACAATTCGCCGGAAGCGCAGCGTGCCCAGACCCTCCGATTGATAATCGCCTTCATAGGCAGCGAGCGCCGCAGCCACAATGCGATTCGATGGCGCGACGTCGCGGATCATCTGCGCCAATGGCGCTCTGACGATTACCAGGAAGCAGACCGCCAGGATGCAAAAGGCAACCGCGAAGATCTTTGTCCCTGTTCGGGCGCGTGAAATGGCAAATGCGATAAGCGTCGCCAGCACGACGCCAAAGAACCAGATTCTGCTGCCATTGAAAACGATGGTCAGCAGCAGAGCCGAGCAGACCCAGATGCGCGTTCGCTTCGCCAGTCCGGGCGCCGACAGTGCCATGCAATATAGCGCTGTAATGAAGGAGGCGAAGGCTTGAGCAGGAGTAAAAGCGCTGAAGCGGCTCCCCTCATAGGTCCAATCATGCAGGTATAGGAATTGCGCAAAGGCGATTAGAATACTGCCAACGGCCACCGGTATCACCACGCGCGCATTGAGGTAGCCTCCCTTGGCCGCCCGCGCGAAAACAAACGCGATGATCAACGTGCCGGTCATGTGGCCGACCAGCTTGAGCGCGGAAACCGGGAAATACGACCAGAAGCAGGCCATACCCGCATAAACAATGAGCAGCGCCCAGAAGACCGGCGCCAGAATAATAGTGCGGTGGCCGGCGTATTCGCGTAGCCGCCACATCAGGTAGATGGGGACAACGAAGCCGCGAAATGCATTCAGCAGGCCGATGGAATCGCGCGTGCCTTGAAAGTCCGTGCAGGTCAACAGCAAGTACGCTGGAATCGCCCAGCGCAGCGGCGCAAAAAGCACCACGCACGTAAGTACGATGTAGAGCGTTAGGGGAATCAGCATCTAAGCTCGGCCCAACACTTCCCGGACGGCATTGCCTATGTTCGCTGCGACTGAATCCGGCGTGTAGCGCAGCGCCGTTTCGCGCGCCCGCCCGCGCATGCGGTCCAATGCTTCGAGCGAAGTATTCAATGCCTGGTCAATCGCCGAATATATGGCTGTTGTGTCTCCGGGCACAAAAGACCAGCCGTTCTGCCCGTTTTCTACCATTTCTTCCACTGCTTGACTCGCAATGCTGCCGACCACCGGCAAACCGGCCGCCATAGCCTCATTCACCACCACACCCCACGTATCGGCTAGGGTCGGGAAGGCAAAGATGCCACATTCGGCGTAGATGGCGGGCAGCTCGTGAAAGGCCACATTGCCGCGGAAAGTCGTCTTCAGATTCGGCGGCAAGCCGGCCTGCTCCAGCCTGACCCGGCATGGTCCATCGCCCACTATGACGAATTCTAACGTGCGCTCCGCATGCGCGCACGCCCATTTTGCAAGTGTGTCAAAAAAAGGCAGCAACCCTTTGCGCCCGATGAGTTGGCCCACATAGAGCAGGCGGTGAGCGCTGGGGGCGGGCCTTGCCAGCGGCACGCCGCAGAAGCGCGCAAGATCGGTGGTATAGCCGATGGGAAAGATTTTCGATTGCGGCACACCGAGAGAGTGAATGTAGCGGGCGCCGCTCTGGCCCAGCACCACAAAGCCGTCTACTTTGTTCTTCAGGAAACGGCGCAGCAGAGCGCGCATTCGCCCCCGGCCTTGCTCGGTGGATTCGGCAATTTCAGCCACGACGAGCAGCCGCGAAGCCGGTACAAACTTCCGGTACGCGCAGGCAAATAGCGTCCGGAATCCCATCTCGTTGGAAAGAATCACATGCGGCCGGAAGCGCCGCAGTTGCGAGATGGTGTCCAGAGGCAGATGAACGTATACCGGTTCGGCGAAACCTGCAGGATGGCGCCAGCGCTGGCGGAATGTAATTGTCCGCTGAAGAACGACATCCAGTCCCTTCCAATCAATCTCCCAGGGGCGATTGTTCTCCATGGGCGTTGATAGAAGAACACGCAAACGGTGGCAAGCGGCGAAAGATTGCAAGACCGGCTTCCAATATGGAGCGAGAATATTCGTCAGAAAAGCCACGCGAATTTCCGGCAGCTTGCTGGCCTCAGGCATCGGCGGGATCGCTCGAGAAACGAAGCCGAGCTTTCAAGCGCGATCTCAAATAGCGCGCCTTGGTGGTAATCCATCGCTTCAATGCGGTGGAGCGGCTCATGACAGGCCGGGCGCTGAAATCGCACCCAATCTGCTGCCGGCCGAAGTAGCGAGCCGCGCCCCGGAACCATTCGCCGCGCTCGACCGCTTGCCGGTAGTGAATGATGGGCCGCGACGCCGCATAATAATCCGCCGTGCCGAAGCGGCTGCGCTCGCTTGCGCTCCACTCGAAGTTCCAAATGGATTCGCCCTCGCGCACGAGTTCCAGCAGATGTGCCCGCCTCCAAATCGCGGCCTGCGTCGACACGCGATATTCGGCGCGCCTGCCGATCACTCCCAATCCCGGGTGAGCCTTGATCTTACGATCGGGCCCGGGCAGGGGAAATAAGCGCATTTGCGCGCCGCCGAGTGCAACGAGCGCAGAAAATTTTTCACAGATCTGCTCGGTTGATACGGGCCGGTCGAAAAAGTAATCTTCAAGCAGCAGCAGCACGAAATCGGCTTCAATTTGTTGCAGGCAAAAGCGCAGGCGCTCGCTCCATGGGCCGTCTCCGGCAGCCAGGCTTGTCACATGTTCATCGGCAAATTGCAGGCGATTGGTTCCCAGATAGACGGGCCACGGGCAATCGTGCCAGTAGCGCCGGAAAAGAGTAAAGAAAGGATTCCAGAGATCACGGTAGGCATCGCACGACATCACCAGAACTGCGCAAGGCGGCAGCGCCGGGGCAATCGCCGCGTGACGAGCCGCTGATGCGAATTTCGTTTCAGGCATGCACCGCTTTTGAGGGCATCGCCAGCGGATTCAGCTTCCGCCGTTGCAGTACAAAATAGATGCCGATCACGACCGCCGTTTGAGAAGCCACTACCGCCCAAGCCATGCCGGTAGAGGTAAAGCGCGGCGCCAGGACCGCGGCGAGCGAAAGATTCAGTGCAATGGCCACCACAATGATGCGCTGAAAGGCGGTTTCTAAACCGAGCGCCAAAAGCCACTGAAAGCCGAGGACATTCGTCCAGGCAGCCATGGGAGCGCGCAGGCTCAGAATGCTGAAGGGAATCGCTGAGGCTTGATACTTGGGCCCCAATATCAGTTGCACAATAAAGCCGGATGCAAACCACATGAGCAGCATCAAGCCTGTTCCCACGCCCAGCATGAGAAAAAGCGAGACCCTGGTGAGTTGCAACGCTTTGCCAAAAGATTCCTTGGCGAGTGCCGCGGAACGAGGATAGAGCGCGGTGCTCAGCGGCGAGAGCAGCCCAATTGCAGCGGAATTGATTTTTTCAGCCCCGGCATAGTAGCCTACGTCGCGCGGCGAGGCGAATAAGCCAAGCACGAAGGCATTGCTCAAAGAATAGATATGGTTCGCGCTGCGGAAGAGGAACATCGCGCCCGTTTGGCGCAGCATTTTCCAGCTTCCCCGCAAGCGCGGCCAAAGAAATGAATAGCGCGAATACATGACCGAACTGCCGATGGCCAGGGCGATGAGCGCGCCAATAAGATTCAACCCGAACACCTTCCAGCCGTCTGCCGGCTGGCGCACGAATACAAAGATGCCGGCCGCGGCCGCCAGGCGCGACACGATGTCCAGCATGGAAGCAAACGCTACGCGCTGGATGCCGAAGAAATAGAAGGTGGGCAGCGCGGCCTTGAAGACCTCCGATGCCACCGCCACCGAAAGCAGCAGCGGATGCTCGCGAAATAAAGGCACAAAGCGGTAGGCCAGGAATGCTCCTATAGCGACAATGCCCGCCAGCAGCAGCTTTGCGCCCTGTACATCTGCGATTACATTTTCAATTTCTGTTCGCGAAGACGAGGTCACGATCTGGCGGCTGGCCGAGAAGATGAACCCGTAGTCGACAATCAGCGCTCCATACATGGCAAACGCCTGCGCCATCGCCAGCAGGCCCCAACTCGAAGGCCCGAGAACACGCGACAGATAGGGCACGGTGACCAGCGGGATGACGTAAAACGCCATTTGTGCCCCGTACACCGAGCCGATGTCGAAAAGCAGATTCTTCCGGCGCCGCAGATGATGGATCAGCAGAGATTAAGCCTTCTGTTGGTGCGCGTAATAGCGACGGTAATCGGTGTAGTAGTAATAACCCTGGCTGTTATTGCGATCGACCTCGTTCAGCACCAGGCCGATGACGTTGGCGCGCAAACGCCGTAAGGTGGCCAGCGCGCGCGCGACTGCTTTGCGATTCGTTTGCCCGGCGCGCGCCAGAACAACCACTCCATCTACTGCCGTCGCCACCTGCATTGCTTCGGCAAATCCGAGCAGCGGCGGAGCATCCACCAGAATCAGATCGTACTCTTTGGCCGCTTCGTCGAGAATGTCCACAATCGCGGGCCCCACAAGGTCGGAGGCGCGGCGTGAAACCGTACCGGCGGGTATGATGTCGAGCCCAGTCCAGTGCGGCGTCTTGAGCACGGCTTCCTTCCAGGTGATTTCTCCCAGCAGCACATTGGAAAGTCCCACGCTGCCGTCCATGTCCAATCTCTTATGAATGTTGGGCCGCCGGAGGTCGGCATCGATGATCAGCGTCTTCTTGTTCTGTTCCGCATGAGCAATCGCGAGATGAATGGTGGCGGTCGATTTCCCTTCTCCCGGAGCCGCGCTGGTCAGCAGCAGCGAGCGCACAGTGCGATCGAAATCTGGCAGAAAGATAGAGTGCCGCAGAGTGCGAATCGACTCTTCATAGGAAGAGATGCCGTCGTAGCCGCTGCTCATATTTCCGTTGCTGCGCGCCAGTGGCTGCGGCTTGCCGGAGGCGAGATCCCCTTTGCCGGCATAGCGGACCAGACTCAACGGTGACGACCCGGAAGACGGACGTGCCGGCGCATCTTCGCCAGCCGCGCGGCTTTCGGGGGGCGCGATCAACCGCCGCATATCTTTGACGGCCGGAAGCGTACCGATCACGCTCGTATCCAAAGCGTGCGCCGCCTGCTCCGGATCGCGAATCGTTGTGTCCAGAAGGTCGATGAGGATGGCGCCGCAGATAGCCAGCACACTCGAAATGATGAAGGCCAGCAGCAGGTTCAAACCCTTCTTCGGAAATACAGGAATATCGGGAGGACGGGCCAGATCCGCGATTCGGATGGAATTATTTTGAAAGCCATTGTTGATTCCGGCCTCCCGGATGCGGCGCTCCAGATCGGAATACAGAGTCTTGTCGGCATCGGCATCGCGCTTCAGTTGCTGGTATTCAAACGATCGCGCATTCAGTTGATCGTATTCGCCTTTGGTTTCTGCAACAGCTTTCTGCAGCATCTGCTCGCGATTCTGCGCTTCCCGGTAATCCGTTTCAATCCGCTGCGCAACATCGCGCTTCATTTCGTCGAACTGGCGCTGTACTTCGGCCAGATCGTTTGCCGCCTTGCGGTATTCGGAATGATTGGCTCCGTATATCGTCGCCACGTCTGCAAAGTGCTGTTTGGCCTGATTGAGCCGCTCCTGTAATTTGCTCAGGTCCTGTCCTTGCGTTGAAACCTGCGCAGCCGCTAACGAGCCGCTCTGCATTTCCTTAAAAGCCGCTTCTTTGCGCACTCGGTCTGCTTGCGCATTGGTGTATTCGGTGTTGAGCTGCAACAGGCGCGCGGAAAGAATGCTGGTCTTGTCTTCCGGATTTATGACATTGAGCTCCTGCTCGAATCTGGCCAGAGCCTGGCTCGACCGCTCCATCTTGGCCCGCAGCTCATCCAATTGCTTTTCCATAAAAGCGGAGAGCGCTGAGCTTGAACGAACGCGAATCTCAAACGTGTGCTCCACGTATGACTGCGCTATCGCATTCGCCACATCGGCGGCCAGGCGCGGATCGGTCGATCGATAACTGATACGCAAAATGTACGTGTTTACCGGACGCACTACCTTTAATTGCTTCAGAACAATGGGAGCATCAGCTTTGCGATGCGCTTGCTCGGCCGGCAGCTTATCAAGCTGGCTTTCTCTTTCAAGCAGATGAAAATGTTCCGCAACCGGGCGTAGCACCGCGTCCGATTGAATCAGTTCCATCTGCGTGGTCATGAACTGATCGCCATCGTCGAGCCCGGCTGCCTGGTTGGCTTCCTGCCCGATGATCCCGGCCGGCACGCGGCGGTCGACATCGATTCTGGCCGTAGCTTCGTAAATGGGCGTCAGCCGCGATGACACCAGATAGGTGACCAGGAGGCAGGTGGCCACGAACCCGAGTATCCGCCACTTCTGGCGGTAAACCACCATGAAATAGTGCGATGCCGGAATGGTAGGCGGCGCGGTATCGAACTCGCTGTATGGCGGAGGCGCGGAGGCGGGCGACAGCCGGCGGATATCCACCAATTCGGTAGGCGCGTGGGGGAGTTGCTTCATTCCTGATGGGCCTCTTTGCGGAACCAGATCCTCAATGCCAGATCAACACTCCAGACGCGGTGCTTGCGCCGAAGCCTGCCAGGCGCTCGAGTGTCTGTGCCGTCAGTTTGCGGCCTTTATTGTCGGGAACATACAAGATGTCGTTTGCCTGTAACTGCACGTCGGGCGCCTTTCGCTGCAGAATGCGATCGAGCGGAATCGGGATCTCATTCCTGCCGTTCTTACCCGCCTCGCGCCGGTAAATATAGGCTTCTTTGTTCGAGTAAGGCATCAGGCCTTCGGAGAGCGCAATCACTTTCAAAACGCTGGTATCGTTGCCATCAGCGATCGGAAAAGCGCCCGACTTTTTCACGTTTCCCACCACATAAACGCGTCCCGCCTCGGGAACCCGGATCTCTTCGCCACCTGTCAAGCGGATGTTCACGCTGGGATCAGCTTCGTCGATCAGGCTTTTTACCGCAATCCGCTGCACTACTTCAGAAGTCTTTCCTTCGGCATCCGTCTGCTGCCTGGTCACCAGAATCTCCGGCCCTGCATCGGCGGTTAAACCTTCGGCTTTCGCGATGGCATCGAGCAGCGTCAGCTTGCCGACCGCCTGAAAAGTCATCGGATGTTTGACTGCGCCCAGGACGCTCACGGGAACGCTGCGGTATTCAGCGACCGCAACCATCACGACGGGCCGGACCAGAATTTGATCCTTCACCAGCGCATCGGTAATGAGCGTTTCTATTTCCGACGGATACTTCCCGGCCACCGGAATGCGATTCGCCAGCAGCGGCAGCAGCAGCGTGCCGTCTGAAGAAACGCGAAAATTGCGCGTCAATTCGGGGCAATCCGCGACAGAGATAGATAACAGATCATTCGGCCCTACTTTCTGCGCCGGCAAGTTTACTTCCGGATTCGATGACCCCGGCGCAACAGACGGGACCTGTGAATTCATCTGAACTGCCAACCCGAAAACGACGGCAAAGAAAGCGAAACAGCGCATGGATGAGACCGCGGTTTCTTTATTGTACGCTCCTATGTAACTGATTGAAAACCTTCTAATTCGGTGAATCGCCGGCCAATACTGGTACGCGTGGCACAATTGAAGATTCGTGGATTCCGACCAGCTCGTTCAGATCACCGGCGCGCTGCCCAACCCTATGCCTCGCCTGCCTGTATGGCTGCGCAAAGGCCGCACGCATTTTGAAGCCATTCACGCTCTCAAAACAGAACTTCGCCAGCGCCGCTTGCATACCGTTTGCGAATCAGCGCGCTGCCCCAATATTCACGAATGTTTTGCCCGCGGCGCCGCTACTTTCATGATTTTGGGCAATTTGTGCACGCGCGGGTGCGGCTTTTGTTCGGTGCCCAAAGGCTCCCCGGCAAAGAAAGAATTTGTTCTGGATGCGGATGAGCCGTTCCATGTGGCCGAGATGGCGGCGCGCATGCAGCTCAAATATGTTGTGATTACCTCCGTCAATCGTGACGATCTAAGCGACGGCGGATCGCATCATTTCGCCGAGACTGTACGCCAGATCCGCCTGGTACTGCCTAAGGCGCGCGTCGAGGTCCTCACGCCCGATTTTTGCGGGGATCTGAAGGCTGTGGCGCGCGTCCTCGATGCCGGGCCGCACGTCTTTAACCACAACATGGAGACCGTTGCGCGCTTATACAAGCGCGTTCGCCCGCAAGCGCGTTACCGGCAATCGCTGGCCGTGCTTCGTTTTGCGAAAAGCTACCGCAGCGGCGTCCTCACGAAATCGGGTCTCATGGTTGGGTTAGGCGAATCTGCCGATGAAGTAAAGGACCTGTTGGGCGACATCCGCCAGGCTGACGTGGATGTCGCCACCATCGGACAATATTTGCAGCCGACGCGCCGCAACTTGCCGGTCGCGGCATATGTCACGCCGGAGCAGTTTGAAAGCTATCGCGAGTACGGGCTTTCGCTTGGATTCAAGATGGTGTTTAGCGGTCCTTTTGTGCGCAGCTCCTATATGGCTGATCTGGTAAACGAGCAAGCCGGCCAGGCGCATGCCTGAGCCTGTCTCTCAAATCGCGAGTCATTATCGCCGCGTTGTCCTCCACACACTTCTTTCGATAGCCAGCGCGCTGCTGCTGCTCGCCATCTTTCCGAAATTCGATTTGCGTTTTCTCGCTCCCGTTGCGCTCACGCCGCTGCTGGTTGTGCTGGCTCGAACGCGCGACGGCTGGCAGCGCTTTGTCTTCGGTTGGGCCGCCGGAATCTTTTACTGGTTTTTTCTTTGCACGTGGATTGAGTACGTGCTCGCGGTGCACGGCGGCATGGGGGTGTTTGGCGCCTGGGCATCGTTCGTGCTGTTCAGCATTCTAAAAGGATTGCATCTGGCGGTCTTTTCCTGGCTGGCGGGACCGTTGATGCGGCGGGCGTATGCCATTCCCGCGGTCGCCGCGCTCTGGACGGGACTGGAGCGCACGCACGGCACATTCGGCTTCGCCTGGCTGGACTTGGGAAATGCAGGTATTAACATGCCGGTGCCGTTGCGGGTGGCACCCTGGATCGGAGTTTACGGCGTTTCGTTCGTCTTCTGCATGCTGGCCGCAGCGCTCGCTTGTGTCATCCTGCGTTATCCAAGAAAAAGGCTGTTTCCGCTGGCCGCGCTGGCGGTGTTGTTCTTTCTGCCGGCGATTCCCGAAAATATTCCGCGAACCGATTCCGCGCTGGTGGTGCAGCCGGACATCAATCCCGATCTGCAGTGGACGCAATTACTGCAGGAAAAGACGGAGCGCGAGTTGTCCGCCATTTCGGAAGCTTTTCCCTCCCGCCTGGTGATTTGGCCCGAACTGCCCGCGCCGCTCTATTACTATGACGATCCCGAGTTTCGCCGCGCGGCCGCCAGCATCGCCTTGCATCACGGCTATTTTTTATTTGGCACGGTCGCCTATACGGCGCAGCACCAACCCCTGAACTCGGCGGTGCTGCTGGGGCCGGACGGTTCGGAGATCGGGCGCTACGACAAGATCGATCTGGTTCCTTTCGGCGAGTTCGTTCCGCGCGCTTTTTCTTTCGTCAATCGGATCACGCAGGAAGCGGGCGACTTCGTTCCGGGCCACGACATTAAGGTTCTTCCGGCGGCGGGCCACCGCCTGGGCGTCTTCATCTGCTATGAATCGGCGTTTCCCGATTTAGTAAGGCAATTCAGTAAGAAAGGCGCTAATGTTCTGGTGAACCTTTCAAATGACGGTTACTTCGGCCACTCGGAAGCTCGCGAGCAGCACCTGATGCTCGCGCGCATGCGAGCCGTGGAGAGCCGCCGTTACCTGATTCGTTCGACAAACGACGGCATCACCGCCGTCATAAACCCGGCCGGACAGATTGTGCAGCAGCTTCCGATGTATCAGGAACTGGCAGCACAGGTCCGATACGGCGTCGTCGACGGAATCACGTTCTATGCGCGTCACGGTGATTGGTTCGCCTGGAGCTGCCTGGTAATTGGTGTGGGGCTTGGGCTGTATAACGTATGGTTCCGCAGGAGTGCGGTCGGCGGGCAATCGCCCGATTAACTCACGTGAACAACGGGCCGTTCCTTGGGATTCGGAATAGCGCGGCGAAGCACTTCGTGCACGAGCGGCGCGACATCGCCCTCGCCGAGAAACAGAAAGCGAAAGATATTCCCCACCGGAGTTCCTTCGTTCCAGGCAAAGTACCCATGTGGCGGTTTCCCGGTCATCTTTTTGAGATGAATCAGCATGGCCGCAATTGCATTCGCCACCACAGGGCTGCGAGCGCGAAGGACAGCATGTTTGCCTACTCGTTCGCCGCGCACGTGCAGAATCTCTTCGAATGAGGAAGCATCACTAAGTTGCACCTCAAAGAAGTAAACACGTTCGCCGGGGCTGAGGTTATGAACATAGCGAAGCCTGCGATCTGCTTCGTCGAGATCCGCCTCCGTTTCGGACCGCGGCTTGCGGGATACCAGGCGAATTACGTGGTCCTGATTCTCGGCCAACAACTCCTTTGCCACACTATCGAGATATACCGCGCGGATGCGTAACTCTGTCGACCGGATGGCGCGCGAGACGAGCGAGATGGTGATGATGGAGGCGATGAAAAAGGTGGAAATTTTCAAGCCTTCGGGCCGCTCGTAGACGTTTAAGACGGTGGTCCAGATGAAAAGAAAAAAGATGAGAAGGTATGGCCAGCGGAGCCGGTCGCGCCGCAGCGCCACAGTGACCGCAAAGGCAGCAGAAGTGATGAGCACGAGAACGCCGGTTGCATAAGCTCCGCCTTGCGCGTCGACATCTGCATGGAACAGGAAGGTTACCGAGAACGCGACGGCAGTAAACACCAGGACCAATGGCCGGTTGGCGCGTGCCCATTCCGGCGCCATGCCGAAGCGGGGAAGGTAACGCGGGATGAGATTGAGCAGGCCCGCCATAGCGGAGGCCCCGGCGAACCCCAGAATCAGGATGGTGCTGATGTCGTACAGCGAGCCGAACCCATTTCCCAGGTACGTATGCGCCAGATAGGCAAGAGCGCGGCCGTTTGCCTCACCGCCTTCCTTGAACTTGGCGGGTTCGATGAGCAGCGTGGTCACAAGGCTGGTGGCCAGCAGAAAGATGCTCATGATAACGGCTGCAGTGGCGAGCAGCTTGCGCGTGTTGCGAATCCGGTCTGCAAGATCGCGGCCTTTGACGAGTGGCATAACGGCCACGCCGGTTTCAAATCCTGAAAGGCCGAGCGCCAGCTTCGGAAAAAGAATGAGAGAGATGCCCAGAATCCCGAGCGGGCTACTGTGCTGCGCGAGCACGGCACTATTCCAATGAATCAGCAGATGTGGCTGCTGCAGCACTTTCCACAGCGCGAAACCGGTGACCACGACATTCAAACTCAAGTAGACCGCCACAAGTGCAACGGCTACGCCAATGGCTTCTTTGAACCCTTTGAGAAAGATGGCCGCGAGGATGGCAAGGATGAGCAGGGTGATTCCGAGTTGGCTTTTCAACCAGTCCGGCGTGAACGGGTTTTGCACGAAATGCGCCGCGCCGTCGGCTGCCGAGAGCGTCATGGTGATGACGAAATCGGTGGTGGCGAAGCCGAGCAGGATGAGGATAAAGGTCTTTCCGGCCCATTTCGGAAGCAAGTTTTCCAGCATGGCGATGCTGCCTTGGCCATTCGGGCTCGCCTGCGCGACTCGCCGGTAGACGGGTAAAGCGCCGAACAGTGTGGCAAGCACCAGGACCAGCGTCGCGAACGGCGAGAGCAGACCGGCAGCTAAAAATGCGATGCCTGGCTGGTATCCCAGAGTAGAGAAATAATCCACGCCGGTGAGGCACATGACGCGCCACCACGGGTGGACGGCTTCCGGCGGGCTATGAATGCCCTTGGGTAAACGTATATCGGCCAGAAGCCAGTCGCTAAACGTCACGGGTCACTGTAGCACGAGCACTTGCGTCCACCAGCATCTCTCGGAGCTATCATAAATCCGTCATGTCCCAAGTTGCCGAGACCGCCACGCCTTCTCCGCTGACTCTTTTGCAGGAAGAAGAGAAGCTTTTTCAGGAATCGGTACGCCGTTTCGCGAAAGAACGGCTTGCGCCGCACGTGCGAGCGATGGACGAAGAGGGCAAGTTCCGCAAAGATCTGCTGCGCGAGATGTTTGAGCTGGGGCTGATGGGGATCGATATCGGCGAGCAGTACGGAGGCCAGGGAGGAACATTTTTTCAGTCCGTCCTGGCCATTGAAGAACTGGCCAAAGTGGATCCTTCGGCTTCCGTCATTGTGGACGTGCAAAACACATTGGTTAGCAACGCCATCGAGCGCTGGGCAACCGCCGTGCAAAAACAGAAGTACCTTTCGCGGCTGGCAACGGAAAGCGTCGGTGCTTATGCGCTGTCGGAACCGGCATCGGGCTCGGATGCCTTTGCGCTCGCGACGCGGGCCGTGCCGGATGGCGAGGGCTATCGCATTTCAGGGCGGAAGCTCTGGATCACCAATGCCGGAGAAGCGGACATTTTCCTCGTCTTTGCGACGGTTGATCCGGCGGCGGGTTATCGCGGCATCACCTGTTTTTTGATCGAGCGAGGAATGCCGGGTTTTGAGGTCGGCAAGAAAGAAGACAAACTCGGTATTCGCGCCTCCTCCACCTGTGAGCTGATTCTGGATGACGTAACGGCAGGCTTCGAACAGGTGATGGGGGAAGTAGGAAAGGGCTACAAAGTCGCGATCGAAACGCTGAATGAAGGCCGCATCGGCATTGCGGCCCAGATGCTCGGCCTGGCGGAGGGCGCTTTTGAGCATGCGCTGCGCTACGCGCGCGAACGCAAACAGTTCGGAAAGCGGATCGGCGATTTCCAAGGCGTGCAGTTTGAGCTGGCCGAAATGGCGACGCAGATTGAGGCAGCGCGCCTGATGGTCTACAATGCCGCCCGATTGCGGGATGCCGGCGAGCCGTTCGTTACCCAGGCTGCTATGGCCAAGTACTTCGCGTCAACGATTGCGGAAGAGGTGGCATCGAAGGCGGTCGAAGTGCTCGGCGGGGTTGGTTTTACAAAAGATTACCCGGTGGAGAAGCTCTATCGGGATGCCAAGATCGGGCGTATTTACGAAGGCACCAGCAACATGCAGCGCGTGACGATTGCCAAAGCGCTGCTGGACGCCAGCTAATCCAGGCTGCGGCAAATTGAGGCGGCCGCACCCTTTTGGTCCCGGAATTCGTCAAAATAGAAACATCAACATGTGCCATCGTAGTACCCTGATCGCACTATGCCTCACTGGGGCAGCGATCCTGTTGAGCGCAGCTCCCGCCGCCAACGATCCCACGCCTGAACAGATTCAGAACATTATCAAGAAGTTCGTTCAGAAGGAAACCGAATTTGCCGCCGCGCGTGAGAACTACACCTACCGGCAAACGACCAAGCTGACCGAGGTAGATCCTCCGGGTGGGACCTTCGAGGTGGTCGAGGAGGTCGGGTTCGACGAGCGCAATCGCCGGACGTCGCACGTCACCTATGCTCCGGTGAACGGGCTGGAGCACATCATCATGACGGCTGAAGACGAGCAGGATTTCAAGAACGTGATGCCATTTGTGATGACCAACGATACGCTTGACCAATACATCGTGACTTACGTCGGGCGCGAGAAGGTGGACGAGATCTCCTGCTACGTTTTCTCCGTGCGGCCGAAGGCGTTAACTAAAGACCGCAAGCGCTACTTCGAAGGGCAGATCTGGGTGGACGATCAGGACTTGCAGATTGTTAAAACATACGGGCGATCCACCGGACACCTGGGGCGCAACGAAGACCAGCAGTTCCCGAAGTTCGAGACCTATCGCGAACAGATCGATGGCAAATACTGGTTCCCGACCTATACTTACGCCGACGATGTGTTGAACTTCAAAGACGGCGAATCACAGCGCATCAAGGAAGTGATCAAATACGATCACTACAAGAAGTTCGGCTCGCAATCCACCATTACGTTCGGCGCCGTGGTTCCTGATCAGCAGCAACCGCCGCCGGCGAATCCGAAGAAGCCTCCGCAACCGCAGAATTGAATTCCGTGCGTCTCTTTGTAATCTTTATTGCCGCAAGTTTACTTTGCCGGGCGGCCGATGTCGCGCCGGTCCACGTGAGGAATTTCGCCAAGGTAAACGAACACATCTATCGCGGCGGCGAACCGGGCGCTGTCGGTCTCGAAGAGCTGGGCGCGATGGGCGTCAAGATCATTCTTGATCTGCGTGTCGCGAGCGAAGGCACCGAGGTGGAAAAGAAGGAAGCGGAAAAGCTGAAACTCAAATACATCAATATTCCGATTGGCGGTTTCAGCGCGCCCAGCAATGCGCAGATCCAGCAAATCCTGACTCTTCTCCAGGACGGTTCGGATACGATTTTTGTCCACTGCCGACGCGGCAAAGACCGGACCGGCACAGTAATCGCCTGTTACCGCATCGAGCACGATGGCTGGAATAACCGCCGTGCGCTGAACGAAGCCAAAGCGCATGGCATGAGCGGCCTGGAGCTGGCGATGCATGCGTATATTCTGCATTTCACGCCCATTGCGCTGCCTGCGCTTGCGCAGGCTCCGGCCGCTGCGCCTGCTGTAAAATAAGGCAACTCGCCGCGCGTATTTATCCAGTTGCGCTCGCGAATTGCACGATATTAAAGGTAACTGCAGCGGCGAATGAGAGGAACGGATGAAGAACTTCGAGCGAATCACCGTTGACCCGGCGCAGACGGGTGGCGTTCCTTGCGTTCGCGGATTGCGAATTCCCGTTGCTACCGTGCTGAGATTATTGGCGGCGGGTTTAACAGAACAGGAAATACTCACCGATTACCCGGATTTGGAAAGGGAAGACATCCGTGAGTGCCTCGAGTTTGCCGCGGCGGCGGCAATGGAACGAGAGCTGCTACTGCCGCAGCCAGCTTGAGGTTCTTAATCGATAATGCCCTGCCTCCACGGTTGGCAGTGTATACGGTTCAGTACCGCCCGGATCGAGCCAGCGCAATTCGACCGCTTATTCCTGCTCTCGGATGAATTAACGGGGTACGGACTATAATCCTATGTTTAAATAAGAGTGACGCACCTGATGGCTGCATCGCATTTGCATCGGGAAAGGCGCCGGCGCATGTTGGACCGTCGTCTCCGGGAAGCCAAACTATTAGTTAAAGGCGCCGTTGATACGGATCACCCGATCATGGCGCACATTATCCCTATTCGGCGATGCAATCTCTCCTGCAAGTATTGCAACGAGTACGATACGTTCTCGAAACCTGTGCCTTTAGGCACAATGCTGGAACGCATCGAGCTACTCGGAAAACTAAGGACCGGAGTTATCACTTTGAGCGGCGGTGAGCCGCTGCTTCATCCGGATCTGGACGATATTATCCGCGGCATTCGCAAACACGCGATACTCGCCGGGCTCATCACGAACGGCTATCTGCTGACAGCCGAACGGATCCAGAGGCTTAACCGCGCCGGCCTCGACTATCTGCAGATCAGCATCGATAACGTCATGCCGGACGACGTTTCGAAAAAGAGCCTGAAGGTTTTGGATAAGAAGCTGCAGCTTCTGGCCGAGAATGCGACCTTTCATGTGAACATCAACTCGGTCCTCGGCGGCGGAATCCGTAACCCGGAAGACGCGCTGGTAGTGGGTAAGCGCGCTATGGAGCTTGGCTTCACGTCGACCGTCGGCATTATTCATGACGGTGACGGGCAGCTTCGGCCGTTGGCCGCGCGTGAACGCGAAGTTTTTCTCGAGATGAAGAAATTCGAGAAGAGACACTTTTCGCGCCTGAATTATTTTCAGAATGCGATCGCGAATGGACGGCCAAGCGAATGGCGGTGCCGCGCCGGCTCGCGCTATTTATACGTCTGCGAAGACGGGCTGGTGCATTACTGTTCCCAGCAGCGCGGGTTCCCGGCGAAACCGCTTGCCGAATACACCGTGGCCGACATCCGGCGCGAATACGTGACACAGAAATCCTGCGCGCCACTCTGCACCATCTCCTGCGTGCATCAGATCTCCTACTTTGATTTCTTTCGCGGCGAGCAGACCCTGACTGTCGAGCCTGTTCCGCAGCAGCAGCTCGTATCCATTAAGGCCGCGGCCCGCTGAGTACGGCTACGCATTCGGATGCAGCAGACCGGTATTGTTGCGGACCTACGCGTTAGCCGGCATGATCCCGGGCCAGGGCATCCCGAACAGCCGGCACGCTGTTCCCGGGTGCTGGAGGCGCTCGAACGTTCGGGGCTGATGCAGTCTGCGGCGCGGCTCGAATCGAGAAGCGCAAATGACGAGGAGTTAGCGCTCGTACACACGCCTGAATACATCGCGCTGGTTGAACGTGAAATAGCGCAGAATCGCCGCCAGCTCAGCACAGGCGATACCGCGATCAACAAATATTCCGGCGAAGCGGCGCGGCTGGCGGTAGGGATGGCGCTATGTGCAGTGGATGCGGTTATGCGCGCCGAAGTTCTGAACGCGTTTTGCCTGACGCGCCCGCCCGGTCATCACGCCAGCAGTTCTGTCGGGATGGGATTCTGCCTGTTCAACACCGTTGCGGTTGCCGCGCGCCATGCGCAGCGAGCCCACGGCGCCGCGCGCGTGCTGATTGCCGACTGGGACGTTCATCACGGCA
>JAJPJN010000048.1 GCA_021324185.1 Terriglobia bacterium
ACGCGTTGCCAGTTATTGCCGGCGGCCGAATTTTTCAGCGTGACGCGAATTTCCGCGGGCGGCGCGGGCAGATCCGGGGCGGCGCCGTTCGAAGCGCGCACTTCACCCCAGCGCAGCGCGCGCAAAAGCAGATAGGAGACCGGGCTGGCGGGATTCTTTTGCCGCAGGAATTGCGCCGCGGCAACCACATGCAGCATCGCCTGCTCCGCGTTTTTGATCTCGCCCAGATCAGAGAGATCGAGGTCAGCGGCTCCTGCCCGGAACGCTGCCGCCGCTTCCGCCCCCGCCTCAGCTATTCCGGCGGCTGCCGCAGTTTCCGTTTCCGTCGGCTCTTCGACAACGGGTATGGGGTCCGGGTCTTTTTCGAGCTTGCGTAACAGCAGCGTCTGGACGACGTTTTCGACTTCCTCGAAAGCGCGCTTTAGCGAAGTAAAGGAAGGCGGATCGTCGGTGAACTTTTCCGTACAAAAGCCGTCCAGCTCGCGCAGAGCTTCCTGGCCTTCCTGCAGATTTTGCGCCAGCGCCTTATAAAATGCTTTCTCGGTCTGTTCGAAGGCTTCGTCCAGCTCCTCGGGCAGCACCTTTCCCTGCCGGATGGCATCGTCCCGCAGGGCTTTCTTGGCCTTATCGCTCGAAACGTCTTTTTCGTACCCAACCGCCCGCGCGTCCTGGTAGGCGAACCAGGTGTGTTTGGGGTTCCTGGTCAGAGGAACACTGCGGAGAGTGGACGTGAAATCGTTCGAACTGCCGACCCAATCCAGAGGCATCCGGCGATCACCCAGATCGCCTTCATCAATTTCGGGATAGATGTTATCCCAGAACTTCTCGAGCAACGCCTTGATAAGCCGCAGACCGGCAGTGAGGCCGGGGGCGCGCTCACGATAAACCCAGGCTTCCGCCAACCAGGCGGCGATCTGGATATCCTTGGTCTTGTTGATGAGCGCGTCTTCCGCCGTTTGCACGACCAATTTGTAGTCGGCCACTTTGGCGTCGCGGCCGAGCTGCATTTTGGCGATAACGGCAGGATCTTCCTTGCGCCGCGCCTCTTCGATTCTGGCGTAGACCTTCGGATCGTAGCGGAGATAAACTCCCGCCGGGTTGTCACCTGGAATGGGTTCCAGGAACCGTTCAATCTCAGGCATTACAAATACAGGGAACGCTTACTACTATATGCCGCCGCCTCGCTTGCGGGCTCAGGCTTCCGGCCTGACCGCTTGTTCGGCGGCGCCTGTCTGCAAGGGGTAGACTTCGAGCTCGCGTATTTCGAGTAACGGAAACTCCTCGCCATCCACCAACAGATTCTTAGAGCCGAACGGCGCCACTTCCCCGGATTCGTCCTCACACCACTCGCTTACGCGGCCAAGCCTTACTTCCTCATCCGGATGCTGCCAGGAAAGAGGACAAACAGCCGGGAGCAAAATCTCACCCAGATCGCGCGAACGAAAGCTGGGACCGGTTAGTAATTTCGCCGGCGCCCAGAGCAGATCGCGCAGCTTTTGCGGAGCTTGCAGCCGTAAAGTGGAAATGTCGTGAAACGAAATCCAAAGATAGTCTCCGCCGGCAAATAACTCGAGCTTGTCGCCGATGCGCGGGTCCGCATCGGAAAGCGTCTGAAACTCTCTTCCGTTCAATTTGCCGGAGACATTGGTTGAGCCGCCGTTCAAAGCCTGTTTGGGGTAGGTTTTGTTTTCAAACATTTCGTCGCGGAGGCGTTCGGCGTGAAGAGCGGCTTTATATAAGAGCGTTCCGAGGAACGAGTCTTTGCTGCCCTCCTCTTCGAGGATGTTCAATTGCTTTTCGGCGCGATCGTATTCGCCGTTAAAGCAGAGGAGCTCGAACAGAAATGTCCGGCTCCTCTGATCCCCCGGATTATCGCGGAGGTGAGCGTTCAAGGCCGAGATGGCCTCCGAGAGCTTCCCGGCCTTGAACAGTTGTTGGGCGTCCATTTAGATCAGCCTAGCTACTGGCTTTCGTGTTTTTGGAAACGTCCCAACCGAACGGAATCTTGGATCCCAGCTTGCCGGTCGAATCCTGCGGCCAATAAGTGATCGTCAGCGACTTGGAAGAGAGCGACAGAGATTCCGAAGGCTTGCCGCCGCCGGCAGCGCCGCCCCAACTGATGCTGTCGACGAAGACCTCCGTCATGTCGTACTGGTAATAGACCTGAGTCGTCGCGTCGCCGGTGGCTTCCCGGACGATCATGTTGCCCTTGGCGATGTGTTTGCCGGTGCAACACATTTCGAACAGCTTCGGCGTAGCCTTGTCGAGTTGCTTCTGCAAGGTGAGCGAACTGATGTCCACCTTGCCGGCGCCGCTACCGGTGCCGAAGGCGACGCTCGACGGATTCGAGGCGCCGTTCGAGAAACTGAAGATTTCGATGTAATCTTTGGCGCCCTCCTTCTCCGATTCGCCGTCAATGCCATCTAATTTCAAGAAAATTTCTACTGCCACTTTTTATCTCCTTTATTTGTAGACACTACTATTGCGCGGGCCCGAAGGCCCGTGAAAATGGTTACTGGTTTACCTGGCCGAACATCAGGCCGCTGCAGGCGGCGGAAGCTCTGCGACCAGGCGTAATGATACGCCTAACTCGTCGAGTTGGAAGTGCGGGCGCAGGAAAGCGACTGCTTTGTAAGCGCCCGGCTTCCCGGGGACTTCTACGACTTCGATTCGTGCTTCGCGAAGCGGGTTCTTTGCCTTGAGCGCCTGCGAAGCATCATCCACACCAATGACGTACTGCTGGATCCATGTATTCAGGAACCGCTCGCACTGGTCGCGGGACATAAAGCTGCCGATTTTGTCGCGCATCATCGACTTCAGATAGTGCGCGAAACGGGATACCGCCATGATGTATGGCATTTGCGCCGACAGGCGCGCGTTGGCGGTAGCGTCATCCTTGTTGTAAAGCTTCGGCTTTTGCGCCGATTGCACGCTGAAGAAGGCAGCGTAATCCGTGCCTTTGCAATGCACCAGCGGAATGAAGCCGTTGTCTGCCAGTTCCTTTTCGCGCCGGTCGGTGATGGCGATCTCGGTGGGGCACTTCAGCGCCACGTCGCCCTCATCGGTGCGGAACGTATGCGCGGGCAAGCCTTCCACCAGACCTCCGCCTTCGACGCCGCGAATGGTGGTGCACCAGCCGTAGTTGGCGAAGGCGTTCGTCAAGCGCGTACCCATGGCGTAAGCGGCGTTGCCCCACAGATACTTGTTGTGCTCCGTGCCGTCGACATTCTCTTCGTAATTGAAGCCCTCAACGGGTTTGGTGTCCTTGCCGTACGGCAGGCGCATCAGAATGTGAGGCAGGCAGAGCCCAACGTAGCGGGAATCGTCGCTTTCGCGGAAGCTCTTCCACTTGGCGAATTCGCTGCTGTCGTAAATCTTTGAGATATCGCGCGGCTGGCCCAGATTGGCGAAGCTATCCAGGTTCAACATCTCCGGTCCGGCGGAGGCGAAGAAGGGGGCGTGTGCCGCGGCCGCGACATGCGAAATTTTTTCGAGCAGCTCAATGTCTTCGGGATGCTTGGTGAACTCGTAATCACCGATCAGAGCGCCGAACGGCTCGCCGCCAAAGACGCCGTATTCTTCTTCATAGACTTTCTTGAAGAGAGCGCTTTGATCGAACTCGGCAGCGCGCTGCAGGTCTTTGAGCAGTTCCTTCTTGGTTACGCTCATGACCCGGATCTTGAGCATCGGGGATGTTTCCGAGCTATCCAGCAGATATTTCAACCCGCGCCAGCTTGCTTCCAGTTTTTGGAATGAGGGGTGGTGCATCACCTCGTTGAGCTGAAGCGAAACCAGGTGATCGATCTGGGCAATGCGGGCATTGATCATCGCTTCCGCATCGCGGGAGACGGTGACTTCGCCCTGCAGCACCTGCGCCAGGAATTCCTTAACAAGGTCTTTCCCTCGCGCGACGGAGGCGGGCTCAACGCCGTAACGGCCCTGCTCGACGATCTGATCGAGCAAACTGCCTTCTGTAGTGACCGTGCTGGCTGATTGTGTTGCCTGTTGAGTCTCGCTCATTTGTTTTCTCCTTCTTTGTCAAGACCCATTTCGCTGCGCAGCTTGTCGAGTTTCTCCGTATTCGAAACAGCTTCCATTAAGACTTCATCCAGCTTCTCGTTGGTTTGGAGCGTGCCGCGGAGATCCGCCAGTTTACGGCGCAGATCCAGCAACTCGCGCAACGGCTTTACCTGCCGAGCCACCTGCTCGGGCTCAAAATCTTCCAGACTCCGGAAGTTCAAATCGACTTTGAGCTGTCCGGCGTTGGGATCATCGCTGAGCTTGTTCTCGACAGAATAGGCCAGGTGCGGCTTCATGCTGGCGAGGACTTCGTCAAAATTATCCGGGTTGACGTCGACGAAGCGACGGTCTTTCAGCCTGGGAACGTCGCCGGTCGGTTGACCTTGAAAGTCCCCGAACACGCCGAGCACAAATGGAAGCTCTTTCTTTTCAATAGCGTCACCAACTTGCACGTCGTAGGAAATCTGCACGCGCGGGGGACGCACGCGTGTCAGTTTTTTTTGTATGCTTTCTCGAGCCATTCATTACCTCTATTCTTTTGCGAGCGTAGTAGGGCCGCGATGGCTCACTAAGCGCGCAGACTGTACTGGGGAATACGCCTGTAAATAGTATCAGAGTCCCGGCGACGCGCACCAGCCCCGTCGAACAAAATGTGAAGAATGTGTTTGCACCGGCAAGAAGGAACGCAATTCATTGTGCGCTTACACCGTCTTGCAACCCTGTGGCCAATAAGACATTTTGACCGCGGGCGATAACCCTGGATTGAAAATACCGAAAATACAATCGTTTGAGGTGACGCCGCATGGCGCCCTTGGAGCGGCGCATCGACGCCATAGCTTTGGCCGCCCGAATGGTTAACGCGCGAATGAAAGTGGATAATGGCCGGCGGGAAAGCCGCCCATTTGCGTGGTTAGGATTCGAGTTTTGCGTCCAGCGTGATTTCAGTATCAAACAACTTCGAAACGGGACACCCCTCTTTGGCCGCCTGTGCCGCACGGTCGAAGGCGTCCTGGGAGGCTCCGGGGATGCGCGCGCGCAGATCGAGATGGCTGCGCTTAATGGCGAAACCGTCACCTTCTTTATCCAGTGTGATGGTGCAGGTGGTGTCGATTGTCTCGGCTTTGAGGCCTTCGTTTTGTAGCATCAGCGACAGAGCCATGGAGAAGCAACCGGCATGAGCGGCGGCTAACAGTTCCTCCGGGTTTGTTCCATTGCCTTGTTCGAAGCGCGTTTTGAAAGAGTATTGCGTGTTGGACAAGGTGCCGCTTTGGGTTGAAATGGCGCCGGCGCCCCCTCTGAGATCACCTTTCCATTGAGCTGTTGCTTTTCGATCCATAACCTTTATGGTTGCACTTCCGCGATGTATGCGCCGTAGGGCGGCAAGCTGATGTTTGACAGATCGTTCGTGTTGCCGGGATTGGCGTAGGAGGCAAGGATGGTTTTAGCGTGCCTGCCGGAAACGCCTTTGCCGGTCAGATTGACGGTTTGAGGCGAAGCGGTGAAGTTCAGCGAAACGACGACTGCTCTGCCGTCTTTTTTGCGGAGGTAGGAGAGCACGTTGTTGTTGCTCTCATCCACCGAAACAAAGTCGCCGTCGCGCAATTGCGCGTTTTCTCTGCGTAGCTGGATCAGTTTTTTGTAGTAATTCAGCAGGGAGTCGGGGTCTTTTTCTTCGGCAGCGACATTGACGGTCTTGTAGTCGCCGCCGACAGGCAGCCAAGTCTTCGCTGCGGTGCTGAATCCGGCATCGGGACCGGCGTTCCATTGCATCGGCGTGCGCTCGCCATCGCGGCCTTTATTTTTCGGCCAGTATTTGCGCCCCACCGGGTCCTGAACCTCATCGCGGCTCTTAGGATCGTGATTCACCATTCCGATCTCTTCGCCGTAATAGATCAGAGCAGCGTCGCGGGGGGTCAGCAGGATGGTGGCCAGCAGGCGCGCGATGGCGGCATCGTGCGTACCGTCGCCGTAGCGGTTGATGCTGCGGGGATTATCGTGATTTTCAAACACGAATAGCGGCACATTGCCGTTCAGCCTGGTTTCGGCGTCCTTCAGCTTGGCGCGGAAATCGGGAACGGAAAAATGATTCGTGAAGCCGAGCTGGGTGTCCATGGGCAATTGCAGCTCATCATTGTTGCGGCCGTACATTTTGGCCAGTTCGCCAACGTTGGGAAGATAGGTTTCGCCGATCAGAATGCGCCCCGGATATTCGTTCACCACCTGACGGAGCTGGCGCAGAATGTCGTGCACCTCGGGCAGATTATCCGTGTAGATGTGCCTCAGTTTCTTTTCGCCGTATTCGTTCAGGCCGGCTTCCGGACCGGTCAGGTAAGGCTCATCTTTTAACGCGACATCTTCAAACAGGCTGGTGATCGCGTCCAGGCGGAAACCCATCACGCCCTTTTTCATCCAGAAGCGGCAGATGTCGAACATGGCGTTTTTCACCGCGGGATTGCGCCAGTTCAGGTCCGGCTGCTCTTTGTAGAACTCGTGATAGTAGTACTGATTGCGCGCTTTGACGTATTGCCAGGCGGAGCCGCCGAAATCGGATTGCCAGTTGTTCGGCGGCTGGCCGTTTGGCTTGCCGTCAGCCCAGATGTACCAATCCGCCTTGGGGTTATTGCGCGAAGAGGCCGATTCGATGAACCACGGGTCCTTGTCAGAAGTGTGATTCAGGACCATGTCGTTGATGATCCGGATGTCGCGTTTTTTGGCCTCTGCAACCAGGCGATCGAAATCGGCCATGGTGCCGAATTGCGGATCGATGGCGCGGTAATCGGAGATGTCGTAGCCGAAATCGACCTGCGGCGATGGATAGAAGGGCGTGATCCAGATGGCGTCTACGCCCAGTCCTTTTAAATAGTCGAGGCGCCGGGTGATGCCGTTGAGATCCCCGATGCCGTCGCCATTGGAATCGGCGAAGCTGCGCGGGTAGATCTCATAAATGACGGCGTGGCGCCACCAGTTCGGGTTGTCAAAGCCCTGTGCGTCGAGCAGAGCAGGAGCGGCGAGGGCCAGGCTCAGACAGATGCAGGAAAGAAGCTTCGGCAGAGAGCGCATAGCTTTGTTGTATTACAAGCAGGTTTTATTACAAGCAGGTTGTATTACGCATTGGGCTCGATTCGGTTTTGGGCTTCCTCGTACTCGCGTGCTCTGCGCTCGGCGCAGTAGCCCGGTTTGCCTTCGCATTCGGTCATTACCTGGAAGATGCGTTGAATGGGTCCGGTCCCGGATTCACCTTCTTCGCTGGAGTTTGAAAATTCGAACCCATTTTTGCGGCCGCCGGGCCAGGGAGCGGGCCATTTATTTAGGAGCTCGTCGTTTTTTTCGATCTTGCCGCGCTGCGACTGGAGGGATTTGAGCTCGTCGAGGTCCTTTTCATAGCCGCGGCGGATGCGGCTTTCCTGAATGCTCAGGTTCTGGAACTGTTTCTGCCAGGTGATGGCGGTGTGGGCCTGAATGAGGCCGGGGCGGTCTTCTTCCGGTTCATTTTCAAAGAACACGGCAAAGTGGAGCTGGCCGAGCTTATAGATGTTGCGCTCAAGCTGGGGAATGCGATTGAGCCGCCATTGTGCGTCGGCGAGGCGCTGAACGAGCTGCGATTCGAGTGCGCCGGCGGGCTTGAGTTCGTCAAAGAGGCGCTCGACGTGCTGTTTGTAGTGTTCGGGATCATCGGTGGGGAGCAGGACTGTGGAGCCAGTCAGGCCGGTTTTGAGGGCGTTCTGCGACGACCTCGCTTTGCCTTCGGTTGTTACCGGCCCACGTGACAGTTGGGCATTGGCTCGGTTGGCGGCGAGCTGGGCTTCGGAGATGTGGTGGTCCGTTTCGGGGATGAGGTTTGTGCTCATACGTGCGAAGGGTAACGGGCGCGGCGAGCGGGGCAAGGGCCGAAATGCGGGTAAATGGCGGAAATCAGGAGAGATAGAGATTTGGGAGTTTTTGGGATTGGGCGGGAGGGGGCTGTCCCGATGGGGCCAACAAGAGACAGGGTATGCGAGTACGACCGGGAATGTGAGATGTTGCAAACCGGGAAAAAGAGATAATGGGGACATGCCGGAACAGCGTTATCTCAGTGCTTTACAAGCCGGAGGGGCATCGCTGACCGCTCAGGAACAGCAGAGTATTGCATCTCGCTATTTGGAATAGGAACAGCTCACGGCGCGAGCTGTGGATGTGTTCGGGAGCGAGCTCGAGGCTGCTCGGTGGCTCTCAACCCAGAGCCAGGATTTTGGGGGCCGCACTCCGTTACAGGATTTTATCCTGCAAGGCCCTGAGCATGCGCTCGCCGTGCTGGGGAGGATCGAGCACGGAGTGTTCTTCTGACGCTGGACGACGAAGAGCTTCCCGAATTTGATGTAGCGCAGCCAGTCAGCTTATATCGCATCCGTTCTTCAGGCCCCGCTACTCATCGGCGGTTTGGGCCCTTTTTCAAACCTATCCGTGCTATTCGTTGAGCGTCATGGACGAGCTTTTGACCTCAATTGGCGCGAAGAAGAAGCGGCACGACGAATTGCAGCCCTTATTGCCCAAAGTGCTCGCGAATCTCGAGCACGCTGAGTGGGCTAGGGCAGAGGTGCGGGTAAATTATGGCAACCAGGGGAAATAGAGCAACGGGGGAGAGCACAGCGGCTGCTGCGTTGGTTGTGGTGGTGGAGACCCAGGCGGCCTCAGTTGGGCAGAGTAGAGCTAAATCACATTGCGTCCCAGACGCGCGAGGCGCCAACCCGTAGTGCGCGCTTCGTCGATCGAATAATATGAGCAATGCATGCCATTGTTTGAGCTGGCCGACTTAGGCATAAGTGAGGTCCAGCGCACTACGTTCGAAGAGCTTCGAATACGCGAACGGTACGATTTGCAACGATTGCTCCGCAAATCGATACAGGTGATCGATAGTGAACTCTACGTAATCGCGGAGGAGTTTGGCGAGTGGGAGGACGCAAGACGCAGGATAGATCTTCTCTGCGTGGACCGCGACAGGACCCTGGTTGTGGTGGAGATCAAGCGCACTGATGACGGCGGGCACATGGAATTGCAAGCATTGCGTTATGCTGCGATGGTCTCCACACTCACTTTTGAGAAAGCCGTCGAGGCGCATGGCGAATACTTACGCAGATGTGATGACAACAGGGATCCGCGGCGTGCGATTCTGCAGTTTCTGGGCGTAGCGGAGGAAGGGGCACAGGATATTGCACTGAGCGACGACGTAAGAATCGTCCTCATATCTGCTGATTTCTCCCGTGAGGTCACAACAACCGTCCTCTGGTTGAATGAGCGTAACCTCGACATCCGGTGTATTCGTATCCGGCCGTATCGTTGGCAGGAACGGATTCTAATTGATGTACAGCAGGTATTACCGCTCCCGGAGGCGGGCGATTATCAGGTGAAGCTACGGGAGAAGGCCGTGGAGAAGCGGGCCGCCGAAAGGAAATTCAGCCCCGATTTTTCGAGGTACAACGTCACGGTCGGCGACAAGCTCTATCCGAATCTGTGGAAGAGAGCGCTCGGGTTTCGAATTCTGTATACCGCGTTGTCGAGCGGGATCAGTCCAGAGGAGCTGGCGCAACACTTGGGAAGATCGGCGCCAAGTTGGTTGATCACGGTGGAGGGCACGTTCGAAGCTGCTGAATTTGTGGACCGGGCGTCGCAAATTACGACGAAGTGGGGAAAATATCAGCTAAGCCGGTTCTTCTGCGATGACGAAAGTTTGCTTCGTTTAGACGGTAAAACCTTTGCTATCTCGAACCAATGGTCGATCAGCGATATTCCGGCATTCCAGGCAATTGCGGATTCCTATCCTGAGTTACGTTTGTCATTCGCCAAGGCGGACGAGGAGACGGGATCTCAAGGGCCCTCGTAGAAAAAGCTGTTCGCATATGCCCCATTAACCACACGCGGTTTGGGGCTTCTTCAAACCTGCCCGTGCTATTCGTTGAGCGTCATGGACGAGCTTTTGACCTCAATTGCCGCGAAGAAGAAGCGGATCGACGAATTGCGGCCCTTATTGCCCAAAGTGCTCGCGAATCTCGAGCACTACTACGACATCGAGCTTACCTACACGTCGAACGCCATAGAGGGCAATACGCTCAGTCCGGTTGAAACCACGCTCGTTATCGAGAAAGGCATCACCGTCAGCGGCAAACCGCTTAAGGACCATCTTGAGGCGCTCGACCACTACGACGCGATCCGTGACGTGCGCGAACTGGGGCGGCAGGGGACGCCGCTTACTGAAGGTGATGTGCGGAATATTCACAAGCTGGTGATGCAGCGGTCTGCCCCGGAGGTTGCCGGACGGTATGCCGACCAGCCCCGCTACGTTCGCACCGAAACGGGGCGCTACACTTTTCCGTCCGCTGCAGTGGTTCCGCCGTTAATGGGGGATTTCGCGGCGTGGCTTTCAACCGCGCCCAACACGGCGGAATCCGCATTGAACGCGCACCGCCGGCTTGTCGATATTCATCCTTTCAATGAGGGCAACGGACGCACGGCGCGGCTTCTGATGAACCTGATACTGATAGGCGGCGGTTATCCACCTGTTGCCGTGCGTCCCGAAGACCGGCTTGAATACATTCGCAGCTTGCAGGAGGAGCAGGCCGGAGAAAGCCCGGAGAATTTTAATGCCCTTCTCTACCGGCGACTGGACGAGACCTTGAGGGAGTACCTGAGCGCCTTGCAAGAGGCGGGCACCGGGAACGGAAACGCGATGAATCGAGCGGTCCAGAGCCGAAGCTGTGATGTTGGATATGGGGTGATGCAGAGCGGGGAGCTGTTCTTTGTTGCGGTTCGGAGTGAAGAAAACGGTGAGCGGGTCTTAGGTTTTTCATCGTATAGGGTCGAAGAAGGGAAGCACCGCACCGCCGTTTACGTGCGCGGCGATGCAGCGCATATGGGAATTGGAAAGGCTCTTTTCGATAAGGCCGAGACAGCGGCCCGAGAACATGGCGTACTGGAAATTCACGTGGACGCTTCGCTTGCCGCCGTGAATTTTTATAAGGCGTGCGGCTTTGAGGAAGTCGCAGCCGGGCAGCACCGGTTGAGAACGGGCGATGTGATGGATTGCGTATTTATGAAAAAGAAAGTTAGCGCTCTGAAGCCCGGCGTTTGAGTTGGTTTCAGAACGGGTCCAATTTGGACAGTGGCAGAAGGCAGCTAAAATCGCTTCAGCCATGCGGGTTTTGAAGCGCTGGCCGCCTTCTGCCCCTATGCTAAAAACAGAAGGCCATGGACGACGCGCCAATCACGATACGCAAGTACACCGACTTCGATGAAATCAAGGCGGATGAGTATCGCTACTGGCAAAGCCGGCCCGCACACGAACGGCTGGACGCGGTAGATGAAATGATCGAAATGGCCTATGCCCTCAAGGGATGGAAGATCGAGCCCGATGTACCAAGACTACAAAGACCTTTTATCCGCCTTCCAGTCCCATGGCGTTAAGTACCTCGTTGTGGGTGCTCTCGCTGTGATTTATCACTCGCAGCCGCGTTTTACGAAGGACATGGACCTGTTCATAAAGGCGGACCCTGAAAACGCGAAGGCCACTTATGGGGCGCTTGCTCAATTCGGCGCACCCTTGCAGGGGATCAACCCCGAAGATTTCACGAACCAAAATATTTTTTTCCGCTTTGGACGCGAGCCGCGGGGCTTCGATATTCTCATTTCCATTCCCGGCGTCGATTTTGACGCGGCATGGTCCCGGCGCGTTGAAGCGATCATCGACCCGGCCAGCGGATTGAAGGCGAATTTTATTTCTGCCGAAGACCTCATAGCCTCGAAACTCGCGTCGGGAAGACCGCAAGACCTTGCCGACGCGGACGCCGTACGCAAGGCGATGGAGAGCCAGCGCCCCGGAGCAAAAAGAAAGCCATCCGCACCGAGCGGCCCTTAATCAGTGAACGTTCGGCGGCTTTCTCAAAAAGGGCAAGTTTGCAACACGCCCCCGAGGATGCGACCGGTGTCAGCGGCTGTTCAATTCAAGGCTGGCGATGTCAGACGACGGGTCGATGCTGGTAGGAATTGACGATGAGCGAGGGCATGAACGGGCGCACCTTTACTACCTTCCGAAACGTGGATCGGGCGTGGCTTTAACTGGAGAAAACGTTACCCAATCGGCGTCTCTGTTAATTCCGAACGGCGGAGTGAATCCCTCTTTGAGCATGACCGACACGGCTGGGAAGGTGATTCTGCAACTGCCTTCAAATAAATGACGAGCCAGCGTTGAGTTAATTTGTCCTAGAGGGCATACCGGCTCTACTTCGCGACGTCGTAGCGAAGCTCCACCATTCCGCTCTTGTAGGCATTTACTTCCCGAAGGTGGAGGGCGCTGTCGCGCTGGAGTCCCTCAAAGAACGGGATCCCATCGGCGATCAGTACGGGCACGATCGAATAGCGCAATTCGTCTGCCAGCCCCAGGCGCAGGCACGCGCCACAGACGGAGCCACCGCCGACGAACCAGATATTCCGAAATTTAGGCCTGAGCTGCTCATTCACCAGTTGTGTGAGGTCGCCCGAATAGAACTCGACGGAACGCCGCGTGTTCGGAAGGCTGCGGGTGGTGAGGACAACAGTGGGTTTGTCCCCGTAGACCCAGCCGAAGCCCTTTGCCTCAAAGCTCAATGCGGTCTCATAGGTTCGCGAGCCCATGACGTAGCAGCCGATCGTGGCGAGGAATTCTTTGATCAGCTCGGGATCGATGTTCTTGCCGTGCTCGAAGGTGTCTTTGGTTTCGAGCCAGTCCACACTTCCGTCCTTGCGAGCGATGAAGCCGTCCAGGCTAGCCACCATATGGATGGTTACGCGCGATTCGATCTGTGCCATGCGGGTACGTGGAAGGACGCGAGCATCACTCCAATGTAGCGCCGCAGGCGGAGTTTGATGGCCGGTCCCGGGGGCCAGCCGCCACAGCCTGATCTTCGATGTAGCGCCGAACGCACACCAATCCCACAAATGGAGCCGGGCCCGGTACAGAAATCATCCATAGTTCGATGGCCGTTGAAGCTGTGCGCCCGGAAGCTCTTTTAGCATGAAAGCAGTGACCGCACAACCCAATATCGCCGCGGCTGCCGCACTTTTCGGTGATCCGGCGCGTGCCGCAATGCTGATCGCGCTGCTAGACCGGCCCGTGCTCTCCGCGAGCGAACTGGCGCTGGTCGCGAACATTTCGCCGCAAACCGCAACGTATCACCTGGCGAAACTCACGTCGGCCGCGCTACTTCAGGAAACCCGCAGAGGACGCAGTCACATGTACCGTCTGGCCGGCCCTGCCGTTGCAAGCGCAATCGAATCCCTCGCGGCGGTCTCGCCTGGTGTTGCTGCTGAGCCGCGAAACACTGATGCATCGCATTCAGATCGTATGCGGCAGCTACGAGCCGCACGAACCTGTTACGACCATCTTGCCGGCGCAGCGGGCGTCCTCCTGCACGATTGCCTTCTCGCGCGCGGCTACCTGGAGCCGAAAGACTCCAAGGAATACATACTGACCGCGAGGGGGCACAAATGGTTTAGCCGGATGGGAGGTCCCGGCCATCTGTTACACGGCAGGTCACCCTTTGCGCGGCGCTGCCTCGATTGGAGTGAACAAAGGCCCCATTTGGCCGGGAGGCTGGCCGCCTTATTGCTCGAGCGATTCCTGGCCGAGCGGTGGATTGCACGGATTCCCGATACGAGAGCGGTTCGAATTACGGATCGCGGCCGGGGCGAATTGGAACGGCAATATGGCGTTGTTTTGAGAAGGGCCTAAGTCCATTAGTGCGTAACGGAGCAGCATCGAATGATTACACTGTGCATTCACTACCAGATTGATCATCATAAGTGGGCCGATTTCGAGAGGTACGCGCGGAACTGGCCGGAACCAATCCGCAGGTGCGGGGGCGAGCTCATCGGTTATTTTCTTCCAACCAAGCTGGCCGGCAGCACGAACCGTGCTCTAGCACTAATTCGTTTTCGCGATCTGACGGCGTACGAGCAGTATCGCGAGGCGTTGATGAAAGATTCTGACGCCATCGAAAACGTAAAACAGGCCGATGCATCGGGCTGCATACTGGTTGAGAATCGGTCGTTCCTCCGCCAAATTCCCGAATAGCTTTTCTCGCCGGGAGATCTTATGAGCACGCCTATTCACGACCACGGCGGACCTTCGCCGGCGTTAGAAATACCCGGGTACGATTTCGGTAAATTGGCCATCGCACGGTCGCCTGTTTCGCTGGAAGAACTGCGGCAGATAGAAGCGAGCGCCGGTTGGACGGCAGAAGACGCAAAGATTCTGGAACGGCATCGCCGGATATTCCTGGATCGCGCCGAGGAGATGGTGGATTCGTGGCGAGCTGTGATTGGCCAGCAGCCGCACCTCGCGCACTGGTTCGTTGGTCCCGATGGCCAGCCAGACGATGCGTACAAAGCCAAGGTGAAGGCGCGGTTCGTCCAATGGGTTCGAGACGTCTGTTTGCGCCCTCATGATCAGGATTGGCTCAACTATCAGGAGGAGATCGGGCTGCGCCATACGCCGGCAAAGAAGAACGCGACCGATGGGGCGCGGACGCCTGAGCTGGTCCCGCTTCGATTTTTGCTCGCTTTCACAGGCGTTATTGCATTGGGCGCACGGACGTTCTTTGTTCAAGAGGGCGTTGAAGGCGAAGAACTGCTACGACTGCAGGATGCCTGGGCAAGAGCTGTAGTCCTCCACGTGAACCTTTGGAGCCGCGCTTATGCGCGAGAGGGTCTCTGGTGATCTGTAGGCCGGCTACTGGGGGAGACGAAATCTGCTACTTCAATTCCGCTTCCGCCGTTCCTTCGGGCTGGGCAGGTGTTTCACCCGTAAGATGCAGGCGTGTGCGCGCGGAGAACATGGGCCCGTGTGCGGCAACGACGGGCGCAAACGTCTCAAAGCCGAGCGGGGGAAGTTTGGTGTCGTCATATATGGCTTCCATGCCGCCGCGCATGAAATAGGTTTCGTGCCAGAAGCCGGCGCCACCGGAATCGCGCAGGAACTCCTGCCACCAGCGGCGATGCGGTTCGGAGCGGGCCCAACGCTCCATCGATTCGAAGTCCTTCCAATACCAGCGCATTCCCACATGGAGCGGGAATAAGCTATAGATGATGCCGTTGTCGCAGTGCAAGAGCCCTTCGGGGCGTGCCTGACCAGCCTTGGAGATCTGAGGGCCGAGACCGAAGAGGCGCTTGATGCCGGCGAGCTTGCGTACGCGCATGCCCAGGTATATGACAACCAGATCAGGGTACGCGCTCAGATCCACAGTTCGCCGTTCGACCCTGGAAGCCATCGATTTGCTGCCGGGCATAACTAAGCTCCGGCTGAGCGGGCGGTGCCATGCAGGAATCGTTTGAGCCGCTGCCTTATTTCTTCTGAATCCCGCAGCTCGCATTCCCAAAGCGTAAGTATTTTCCAACCATCTGCGATAAGCTTCGCCTGGTTTATCTTGTCTCGCTCAACGTTCTTAGTCAACTTGGGACGCCAGTACTCCATTCGCGACTTTGGGACGTGGGAGTCAATGCATCCCTCATGCTGATGCCAAAAGCACCCGCGGACCTCAATGATTTTCTTCAGACGCGTCAGGACCAAATCTGGCTTGCCCGGCAGCCCTGGCACGTGGAGGCGATAACGAAAACCCATGCGATGCACGATCCGCCGCACCATCATCTCGGGAGACGTGTTCTTCGCCCGGATATTGCGCATATTTTCGGAGCGCCGTTCTGGAGTAAGCTTGTCAGTCACACAGCCAAATCGAGCGGAAGATCCGTTATATCCTTGAGGCGCTTTCCTTCCACCATGATCTTCACTAATTGCGCTGAATCTTCGCTTTGCAGTCTTTCGACGCTGCTAATTAGTTCAGGCAACGCGAAATGATAAACGCAGTCGATGTCTCCGGTTCCCAAGGCGAGGGATGCTAAGCGGCTTGGCAATGGTTCGCCCGTCACAACAGAAATATGAGGAACTCTGCCTTTTCTATTCCGAATCAAGTTCAGCGCCTCGGACCGGGCATTTTGCGCTCTATCACTTCGCAAAGTCCATTTACAAGAGATACTGGCATGAAGGATCGGAAGTTTGTTATTGCGCTGCCGAATTCCAGAGCGCAGTCCAACTGTTTCGTCAACCAGCATTTGGTTCCGGTTAATGACTTTATCGGGTTCAGGTTCACGCACAACCAGCACGTCTGGGGCAATAACATAATCGCTGCCTAGTAGCACTGCAATTTCGGGGTTCTTCCCGGCGACCTGCGCCAGTTCGGCCAAATGGTGGTACTGCTCAAACCTGAAAATGGCTCTTTTCTCCGGATTAAAATCCCACTTGCCGGGCCGGAGATTCCCTAAGCTTGAAAATGTCGTCTCAACGAAGGATCGCGTGATCTGCTCAAATTTGCCACCGGAAATCTGGCCCGCTAATCGGGTACCAACTGTAGCTTCTGATTGAATCTGATCGAAAATTCCTTGCGCGATGGCAATGCTAGCCATACTATCGCCATCTGCATTCGAGGGGAAGCCGTTCGGTAGGCCTTTCCTGGGTGTCTTCCGCGCAGCCATACATAAGACGCCGCTCTCTAAAAGGGCGGCATAAAAGCTCTTTCTTGCTACCTGGAATAAGGAAGTTTGTTTCACCCGGCAACCTTTACAAGGCGCGGAGCCAATAGGCAGGCTTTTAAGCTTTCTCCAACCGCCTTTGCAACCGGAGGTGGAAATGCGTTGCCTACTTGCCGGTAAGCGGCAGTCTTTCGTCCGAAAAACTGCCAATCGTCCGGAAAACCCTGAATTCGTGCAACCATGCGAACCGTGAGTTTAGGCATTCCGGCAAAGTCACGTCCGGGTGGTTCGTCGGCTATACCGAGACCGTCCACCCCCAGTGCCGCCCATGAGCGGCGTGCTCTGGTTGGTCCCAGATCAGGGCCCCCATGCTTGTGCGAACCCCCAACGATCGTTGGCGCAATCTCATTGGCTTGCTCTTTCCACGCGCTCGCACCGGGCCAGCCTCTGGCTTGCATGAGATCGTATAGAATCTCTCCGACTGTCCCAGGAGCGCAGGCGTATCCTTCTGGCCACGAGAAGTGTTCAGAATACTCCTTCCGCAGAGCTACAAAGACGACGCGGGGGCGTAGTTGGGGAACACCGAAATCCGAGGCGTTCAGCAGCTTCCATCCGGTCTGATACCCGAGCTTTTTCAGCTCGGTAGCGATGTACTGCCGGTAATCGTTGAAGATCGCTTCTAAGATGCCGCGAACGTTCTCGATCATCACGCCTCGCGGACGAATCTGGTCAACCAGCCGAATCATGGCCGGAAACAAATTCCGTTCGTCATGCTTGCCCAGTTGTTTGCCCGCAATCGAGAAAGGCGGACACGGCAGGCCGCCGGAAATGATATCGACGCCCTGAAAGGCCGATCCATCGAATTCATTGAGGTCTTGTTCAACAACATTCCATTTCGGCCGGTTCATGCGTAGCGTGGCACAAGCATTCTTGTCAATTTCGACGAGGGCTGCGTGCGCGATTCCTGCCTGTTCTAATCCGAGGGCCTGACCGCCAGCACCTGCGCACAGTTCAAGTGCGCAGAAGCTCTCTTGCATGCTCGCTACGCCAAGTGAATCAACGCCCCTGCGCCGGGACGTAAGCCAAGGATTCTCCATCAGTTCGGGGAACAGCACCCGCTCAGAGTCTTCACGCCATCGTTTCATCCGTCCGTCATTCCGCTCGATTTTTCACCGGTCCTAATTGACTCTTTCAGCTTATGCCAATAGACAACTTCCGTCCTGGACGGCAGAAATCCTTTCTGTGACACAGGGCTTCGCAGCCTTATGAGAGAGCGCGCCCGCAGTTAAAGCCCTTTTTTCATTCGGGCATGTTGCCGCTAACGTGGCATGGCTCCGGGGAGGCGATTGAACATTGGCGAGGGGGAGAGAGGGAGTGCAGTCGCAAGCCTTGCAAGCGGCCGCAGCGTCGAGCGAATGGAGGATTTCTGTCCGAGTACCGAAGATGGCGGGTCGACGGTCGGGCAGGTCCTCGATTTGAAGCCCGCCTCTTGAGTAATAGTACCGGAGAGCGGCTACGGTCCCAACCAAAACAGCGTCATCCAGCATATAGTAACGGTAAGAAGGTTTGGCGGAACCAGGCAACATCACGGTGCTGTTGCGCCGCTGGGAATCCGGCGATTCCTCGGTTTCGGAACCGCTGTTCGACCTGCTGTACGCTGATCTGCGCCGCATCGCGGAGGCGCTATTTCGCGGAGAGCGGCCGGGCGGCATGCTGCAGCCGACCAGCTTAGTCAATGAGCTGTATTTAAAGTTGATTCTGCAGCGCCAACTGCATTTCGAAGACCGGACTCATTTTTTCAGCCTGGCCGCTCGTTTGATGCGCCGCGTTCTGGTGGATCAGGCGCGTCTGGAAGGTTGCCGCAAGCGGCGCGGCGGCGCGCTCGTTCCCCTGCATGAAGAGATCGCCTGGGTCGATGCGTGCAGCCCGGAGATCCTGGACCTGGATCGTATCCTGAATGAGCTCGAAGCGCTCGACGCGAGGAAATGCCGCATGGTGGAGTTGCGGTTCTTCCTTGGATTTACGGCTGAGGAGACGGCCGAATTACTCGCTACGTCCAAAGCCACCGTGGACCGCGAGTTGAAATTCGCGCGCGGTTGGCTGTACGATCGGCTCCGTCCGCCGGAAGATTGAGGCGGTTTCGGCTGATTTGGCGCGAACAGAGGGAACGCCTATGGTACCCGACGCTGCGCACTGGGAACGTCTGCAGAAGCTGTTCCATCTGGTGGAAGCGGTTCCGGAACAGGATCGCGCGCAAATCCTTGCAAGCGCCTGCGACGATCCCGATGTGCGCGAGCGTGTCCTGGCGTTAGTGCGCGCGGCTGAGCGGGGCGCTAGCGCGGCGGCACGGCAAGCGCCTCCCGCGATTCCAAGGCCCGCCTCGATAGGCGCGTATATTCTCCTCGAACGGATCGATTCCGGCGGGATGGGTACGGTTTACCTCGCCGAGCGGGACGTCGCGGGCGTGAGCCAACGGGTGGCTCTCAAAATGCTAGCTCCGTATGCCGCCGGGCCGGCGTTTGTCGAACGCTTCCGCCGCGAGCAGCGCATTCTCGCTTCTCTCGATCATGCATACATCACGCGCATGCTGGATGCCGGACTGGACGCGTTGGGGCAGCCTTACCTGGTCATGGAGTATGTCGAAGGCCGGCATATCGACACTTATTGCGACGAGCGGAAGTTGAGCATCGAGGAGCGCCTGCGCCTGTTTGCGAAAGTCTGCGACGCGGTCGATTATGCGCACCGCAGCCTAGTGGTGCATTTGGATCTGAAGCCCTCGAATATTTTGATCACGGCGGAGGGATCGCCCAAAGTACTCGATTTCGGCGCATCCAAGCTGATCCGGACGGATGGCCAGACCACGTCTACGCTTCCGATTACGCCGTCCTATGCGAGTCCGGAGCAGTTGCGGAATGAGCCGGTCACGACGGCCAGCGACATTTATTCACTGGGTGTAATTCTGTATGAGCTGCTTGCCGGCGGGCGGCCCTCGGGCGAATCGTCGCCGGCGGTGCTGATCGAGCGTGCGGTTGAAGAGAGCGAGCCGGCCCGGTTGGATCGCGCGGTAACGGCGGAGGCGGCGGAAACGCGCGGCATCGCGGAGGACCGCTTGCGGGTGTTGCTGGCGGGCGATCTGTCCGCCATAGTGGCCAAGTGCCTGAGCCCCCGGCCGCGGAACCGCTACGCTTCCGTGCACGCCCTGGCCGAAGATCTCGAGCGTTATCTTGAGGGGCGGCCCGTTCTGGCTCAACGGCAGACGACGCTTTACCATTTGCGCAAATTTGTACGGCGTAACAGCGGCAAGATGGCCGCCTCGCTGGCGATGCTGATTGTCTTGCTCACCGCGCTGGGCTACGCCTGGTGGAGTCAACGGCAGGCGGTGCGCGAAGGGCAACGGGCGCTGCGCATGCAGACGTTCCTCTACCGTCTTTTCAAGATCGCCAATTCGAACGTCACGGGAAAGCCCGCGGCAACCGTTCGGGAGTTTCTGCAACTGGGACTCAAGGTGCTTCCAACGTATATCAAGGATCCAGCTGACTTGCGGCAGGCGCAGCTAGCCTTGGGGGAGTCGATTTTCTGGAACGGCGACCTGGCGGATGCGCAGCGGGTCTACACGCAGGTTGAGCAAAGCGCCAACCGCGCCGGCGATGCCGCGGCGCAGGCCGAAGCGGAGGTTTATTTAGGCGACATCGCCCGTCAGCTAGGGCAATTCGATGTAGCCTTAGCGCATACCGCCCGGGCTCTGGAGCTCTCGCGAAAACCAGGAGTGCCGGCGCGCACGCGCGTGCTGGGGGCCGGCAGCTACGCCCTGGTTCGGGAAACGATCGGACAACGCACCGATGAGAATCTGCGGCTGTGGGAATTCGCGGTCAAAGAGTCGCGCGACCACGGCTTGCCGCCCCACGAGATTGGAGAGATGCTCGGCTACCTGGCGGAAGCGCTGAGGGCGCGTGGCCGCCTGGAGGAAGCCGAAAAAGATTACCGGGAAGCTCTGCGACTGTATCGTCAGGATGCCTTGTCTATCTGCAATCAGGCGGGCGTTCTGCAAGGTTTGGCGAAGCTCCGTTTGTATCAGGCACGCGAGGAAGAGAGTGTTCCTCTGTATCGTCAAGCCTATGATGCGTCCCTCAAGTGCGCCGGCCCGGACGATTTGGGGACGCTGGATGCCGGTGCCCTATGGGCGGGCGCCTTGGCGCGGGCCGGCCGGTGGCGGGAGGCGCTTCCGCTGCTCGAGAATGCGCTTCCCGCCTGGCGGAAAGCACATCCCGCCGGCAGTCCCAATCTCTTTACTGAGTTGAGCTATCTCGGGCTGGCATATCTCGAGGCCGGCCGATACAAAGAGGCCGAGCGGATCGGAGCGGAGCTGCTTGCGTCCTCGGCCAAGCTGCAAGGCGCAGTGCCCTCGAATGACCGGCGTTTTGGCTTGACCCACTGGCTGATGGGCTGGGCTTTGGCGGGGCAGAACCGGTATCGCGAGGCGTTGCCCCAACTGGAAGAGGCGGACCGCATTCTGTCGAGCCACTCGGCGACGCCGCTTGAGAGGAAGGATGCCGCCCGGGTCCAGGCGCTGCTGAACGAAGTACGTTCGCATCTCCGGGCCCAGTGATTGTTCCTGCTGGTACTATCATTACCCTCTGCGCCTCGGGTAGCCTGATGCATTTTCATTCCGGTTAGCGCGTTTACTAGCGGAGGAACCAAATCGCATGACGAAACTCATCCACTACACTGCAGTAGCGATTTTGATTACGGCTACCAGCGCCGTTCAAGCGGCGACGATCACAGCCTACACCGGAACGTTTCCGCCCCAGCCAACTCTCA
>JAJPJN010000060.1 GCA_021324185.1 Terriglobia bacterium
GCCCCCCGGCGTGGTCTTAATCATGACAATATTTCCCTTGCCGTCGAGTATCTTTCCGATCCGGTCGGCCCCGAGCTGCCCGCCCGCATAGTTATCCGTTGCCACAAACGTGACGTAGTTTCCGCCATCGATGCCGGAATCGTAAATGATCACCGGAATATGCGCCGCAGCCGCCCGGTTTACCACGATTTTGAAAGCCGAGCGGTCCGAGGGAGCCACAGCAATTGCATCCACCTGACGGTTCACCATCGTCTCCATGATCTGCATCTCGCCCGCTATATCGGTTTCATTCGGCGGGCCGTCCCATATCATGGCAACGTGATTTTCCCGCGCCCCTTTCACTGCCCCCGCATGCACGCTTTGCCAGAAGATATCCGCGCTCGCTTTCGGAATGACTGCAATCGTCATTTTGTGCGTCCGGTTACAGCTTGCCGCCAGAAGCCCGAGTGCCAGCGCCAGCAAAAGCGCAGCTTCAACTGAAACTCGCGGCAAAGAATGCAATCTCATAAGACGGTAGATTAGATGCTGGTCTGAATCACGCAGGTAATTCATCTTATAAAAGCGCAAATAAAGGCGTGGAGAGCTGATAAATGCAACTTGGTTTGGTGGGTCTGGGACGAATGGGTGCGAACATGGTGCGCCGCTTACAAAACGGTGGCCACAAATGCACGGTCTTCGATTTGAATGCCGATAGCGTAAAAAAGCTGGTCAGCGAAGGTGCGGAAGGAGCCGGCTCCCTGCAGGATCTGGTGCAAAAGCTCCCCAAGCCCCGCGCCGTCTGGGTCATGGTTCCTGCAGGAAAGCCCACCGAATCCACCGTTCAGACGCTGGCCGCAGCAATGGAATCCGGCGACACCATCATCGATGGCGGTAACAGCTTCTACAAAGACGACATCCGGCGCGCCGCCGAGCTAAAGCCTCGCGGTATTCACTACATGGATGCCGGCACAAGCGGCGGTGTGTGGGGTGTCGAGCGCGGGTATTGCCTGATGATCGGGGCCGACCCGGAGCCGTTTAGCCGCCTGGAGCCGATCTTCAAAACGCTGGCGCCCGGACTCGGCTCGATATCCAGAACACCCGGATTCGACAAATTGCAAAGCACCGCAGAACAGGGTTATATGCGCACCGGGCCGCCCGGCTCAGGTCACTTCGTGAAGATGGTCCATAACGGCATTGAGTACGGGGTGATGCAGGCCTATGCGGAGGGTTTCGATCTGATGGTTCACAAGAACTCGGAAGATCTGCCCGAAAACGAAAGATTCGATCTCAACGTCGCCGAAATCGCGGAACTGTGGAGGCGCGGCAGCGTCATCGGCTCCTGGCTCTTGGATCTCACTTCCATGGCCCTGGCGGAAAATCCCACGCTTTCGAATTTCACGGGTTTTGTCCAGGATTCCGGTGAGGGCCGGTGGACCATTAACGCCGCCGTCGAAGAAGCGGTTCCGGTCGAAGTCCTGGCCTCCGCGCTATTCACTCGCTTCCGGTCCCGCAAAGAGCATACTTTCGCTGAGAAGGTCCTGTCCGCTATGCGCTCCAAATTCGGCGGTCACGTGGAACGCCCGGCAGGCGGTTGAAGGAATCATTCCAATTCCGGCCCGCCCGGCGTGATTCTGACATGCATCACGTGCGTATCCAGGATGCGTGTTCCCAGAAACGACACCTGCACAACTTCTCCGTGCTGCGTTGCTTCGCGCTGGTACTGATCGAAAACGAAATTGCCGAGTGAATAGAAGATAAGGCCGTTTTTGTATCGTTCTTCCGGCTGAATGACGTGCGGGTGATGGCCGATCACAAGCGTTGCGCCCGCATCAATGGCCGCGTGCGCGAATTCGATTTGGGCTTTCGATGGCTTCGGCATGTATTCGATGCCGTTGTGCATCGAAACGATTACGATGTCGCAGCGCTTGCGCAGCCGCGCGACATCAGCACAAACTACGCTCGGATCTGCCAGGGCGATGCGGCGATCGATGTCGCGCCAGTTTCCGTTGCTTTGATCGTAGGTATAGCCGAGGAATCCAAACCGGATGCCATGCCGGGCCAGCACAACGCCGTCATGCGTAGCCGCTTCCGTTTCACTGCTCCCTACCGGTTGAATTCCATGGGCCCGTAGCCAGGCGATCGTGAACTCCACTCCGTGGGCCCCGCAATCGCGGGCATGGTTGTTGGCAGTCGACGCCACGGAAATATGAGCCAGCTCCAATCCCGCAACAGCTTCAGGCGCGGCATGAAAAATCAGACCGTGCTCGTAGTAGGGACCTCGATCCGAAAACGGCGACTCCAGATTAATGAATGCAATATCTGCCCCCGCAAGCAGCGGCGCGATCTTGCGGAAGGGCATGGCAGGATCGCCCGCCTCGAGCATCGCGCGGCGAACGGCGCGCGAAAACATCACGTCGCCTGCGAAGATCAGCCGGTTATATGCCGCATGTGGCGGCGCCGGAATTCGCGTATGCAGCGGTGGCAGCGGCAGCGATTCTGTCTTGTCGCAGGCTGCCGCACACAGCAATGCGCACAGTAGAACGGCGCGCAGCGTGCGCGGCACGCCGTGGACGCTCAGAGCTGCGCCGCTGCCGCGTCGTCCAGGAACCACGCTGCCCGCGCATCGCGGCTCGCGATCTGGCATGGATAAACCATCGGGTTTTCTGCGCCTGTAAGCACTTCCC
>JAJPJN010000068.1 GCA_021324185.1 Terriglobia bacterium
AAGAACGCGCGCACAAAACCCGCCGCGCCAGGCGCGTGCTTGTAATCGGCATAATTTATTACCGGCCTATTTACCGGAATAAAAATACGTTAAGCACAAAACACGGGCTATTCAAGAAAATTAATGGAGGCCTAGTACCAAGCACTTTTTCGGAGGCTCTACCCAGTACGGCATAGCCCCTCAGGGTAATGCCGCCGCCGCGCGAAGCTCATTCCTTCGACAACACCGAAACGCATTCCTTAGAAACAACCACATCCCGCGAATCGCCCATCGCCACACTGCATTGATGACCGCCGTCTTCATCCCCCGTTGCGCCGCCCCCGCCGTGGGGCGATCACAAATTTACAAAACTTTGCTAATCTCCCTTACTTGTTGTTGGTGCGCAACTTACACGTTCGGCCTTCTACGCACCCCCATCGCCGATCCTTCACGCTATTTACCCTGAGGCAGATATGCAATTGACTCCTCGTCAGCAGCGCCGTCTGCAGCAAAAACTCGCTCGTAAAGCGCAAAAGAAAACAGCCCATCCAGCTACTCATGCAGAGCCCGAAGCGGGGCAGGCAGTCCTCCCCGTAGAGGACGTCCTCGTACCACAAACTTCCGAAGCCAAGCTTCTCGCTACCGGCCTGACAGGCGCAAGTACTCCAGAGAGCAGCGAGGGATTTGCTGGCACAACCGCACAAGCCGGTACCTGCCCATCGTGCCCGCCTGAGCAAGCGCGCGCCGTTGCCGGGCCTGTAAGCGCCGCCAAAATAGCTGCCAACCGCATCAATGCACAACTCTCAACCGGCGCAACCACCGAAGAAGGCAAAGCCATCGTCTCCCAAAACGCAACCAAACATGGCCTGACGGGCACCTTCCGGGTCCTCCCTGACGAATCTCAGGCCGATTTCGACCGCCTCGTCGAAAGTTTCATGCGTTCAGAAGAACCTGCTGATGACTCCGAAGTCCTTATGGTCCACCAGATGGCCGAAGCTCTCTGGCTCTCCAAACGATCTGTTCGTTTTCAGGACCGCTGCTTCATCGGCATCCAATCCGGCACGCCCGAACAGCAGCGCCTCGCCCACAAACAACTCGCGCTCTTCATGCGCTATCAGACGGCGCATGACCGCACCTTCACCCGCTATGCAACCGAGCTCCGCAAGCGGCGAAACGAACGTCGCCGAATCGAGCGTGGCTTTGTTTCGCAAAAACGCGCTGAGTTGCAGCAAGCACGTCGCGCTGAACTCGATAAACAAAAGCAGGAGCTTCACGAACTCAAAGTTTTGATCCAAAAAGTGCGCTTGCAACGCATCCACGCCGGCAAAAAAACAGCGAATCTCGCTTCAAACGCACTCACCAATCCAACTAATTCGCTGGCAATGGCCGCTTAGCTTAACCGGAACCAGCCCGTTCTACATTCCGAAATCCACTTGGCGCGCTCTTACGGTCTCGGTGCGTTCTAACGTGCCATCTGGCGCTTATCGCACGGCGGTCCGTTTCGCATTCCAAAACACGGCTGGTGACAGCACAGTGCCTTGCTCTAATTCCGGGCGTATGAAATACTCCCCCAAAAGCTGATAGCTGAAAGCTCGCAGCTAAGAGCTGATCGCTCAAGAAGAGGGTTCCTGCCATGACGCGCTTTGTTTTCGCTATTTCGCTGTTCCTGCTTTCCGCAATTTCTCTGCTTTGCCAGGTGGGCGGCGCCGGTTCCATCGAAGGTACCGTAACTGACCCCAGCGGAGCTGCGGTCGCCAACGCCACCGTGGTCGCAAGGAACGTAGCGACAGGCGTCGAGACAACGCGCCAGACCACCGACGCCGGTTTCTTTGCCATTTCGCCCTTGCAGCCAGGCGCCTACACCGTCACCGTGACCGCTAGCGGATTCCGAAAGCTCGTGCAAAGCAATATCGTCGTAGACGCCTTGGCCACAATTGGCCTGAATCCGCAGCTTCAGATCGGCACGAGCGAACAGCAGATCACGGTGGAAGCCGCGCCGCCCGTCCTGCAGACTGATGACGCGACGCTCGGCGCCACCATGCGCAATGAGATCTATGACGCCTTGCCGCTGGCCATGAATGGCGTCCCGCGCGACCCTACTCAATTCGCCGCGCTCTCTCCGGGCGTCAACTCATACACCACGCAGGTCGCCGGCCCCTCTTTCGGTTCATTCAATGGCGGCCAGACTTATCAAAATGAGATTTACGTCGAAGGTCTGCCGCTCACCAATGCCGGTACTCAAGGCGACACTCGCAACCTCGCGCTTGGAGTATCCGTCGAGGCGATCGACCAGTTTCAGGTCCAGACCACCGGTTCCAAAGCAATGTATGAGGGACAAGGTGTCGAAAACTATGTCTTAAAATCCGGCACGAATGCCTTCCATGGCGCAGCCTACGAATACTTTCGCAACACCGATCTCGACGCGCGCGGCTTCTTCCCCAGCTTCACTCCCATAGAACATCAAAACGAATTCGGCGTAAACGTGGGCGGCCCAATCAAAAAAGACAGGATCTTTTTCTTTGGTGATTACGACGGCTACCGCTTCCTGTCCGCCTCTCCGCCCGCTTTGCAATCGATTCCTACGCTCCTGGAGCGCAGCGGCAATTTCAGCGAACTTCCTACGGTGATCTATGATCCCTCAACCACTTCCTGCAATGCGCAAGGCGTCTGCACTCGCACGCCTTTTGCCGGCAACGTTATTCCGGCAAACAGGTTGTCCGGCGTTTCAAAGTCGTTCCAGTCCTATCTGCCGGCGCCCACTAACGGCAATATTCAGAACAACTATCTGACCTCTCTTCCGGAGTTAGTGAACGTCAATAATACGACTGACAAAGTCGATTTCAACCTCAACGACAAAAACCGGCTCTTTGTCCTCTTCAGCATGGGCAAATACACAACCAATTTCACCGGCAGTCTTGCTCCCGGAACCGATTCCTTGCCGCTGCCTTACACGCAGGCTCGTGTTGTTGAAGAGAACTCCAACCTCGCTCAGATTCACGACACATACGTTTTTTCACCCACCGTCGTTAACGAGTTCAGTTACTCGTTCAATCGCCTCTACATCCCTCTAAAAAGCGATACTGCCGCCGGCCTCTATCCGCAGAAAGCCGGACTGACGGGCTTGCCGCCCGGATTGGCCAGTTCCGCTTTCCCGGATGTGAATTTCAGCGGAACCAATGCGCCCATCGGTTGGGCCGGAACCAACTCGCATCCAACCATCGAAGCCGCCAATACATTCACACTGCAGAACAACGTGTCCTGGACCAAAGGGAAGCACTTTCTTACTTTTGGTTTTCAATTCCAGGCACTGCAAGATAACTTCACGAATCCTACAACCGGAACACTGGCAAGCTTCAGCTTCAGCAACAACGAAACCGCCGGATTCTCGCCCACCGGCAATGTGCTGAGTAACACCGGCAACTCCTATGCAAGTTACTTGCTGGGCGCCGTCGATAGCAGCAGCGTCACGCAGAACGGCGTCGCCGAAACCGGGGGCCGCTACAAAGATTACGCTGCCTACATTCAAGACGATTACAAAGTCACTCCAAAACTCACCTTGAACCTCGGTCTGCGATGGGATGTCTGGAAGCCATTTACGGAAGTGGTAAACCGCATGTCCTTCTTCAATCCGCTCGAGCCGAACCCCGCTGCCGGAGGCCACTTGGGCGCTCTCGAATTTGCCGGCAACGGGCCGGATAGCTGCAATTGCGCCGATCCGATCAAAACCCACTACGCCAATCTCGGCCCGCGCTTAGGTCTGGCTTACCAGATAAATGACAAGACCGTCATCCGTTCCGGCTTCGCTTTGACTTACGTTCACGCCGGAGGCGTCAGCGGGCGTGTGAACGGCCGCCAGGGATTGAGCCAGCTCGGCTTCAACACCTCCGCGAGTTTCTCCAGCCTGAGCAACGCGCAGGCCGCCTACTATTGGGATAACGGCTACCCGCCTTACCAGCAGCCGCCCTTCATTAACCCGAGCTACGGTACTGGCTTCATCACCTCGAATCCGACCGGAGCTCAGACAATCACCTACGGCGATTACAAACTCGGCGGGAAACCGCCTTACTACGAAAACTGGAGCTTCGGCGTCCAGCGATCGCTCACTGCGAACATGATTCTGAGCCTCACGTATGCAGGCAGCGAAGGTCATTTCTTGCCCGGAGCAGGTAATGCGGGGCCGTTGACGAATCAAATTCCGCTGCAGTATCTGGCGCTCGGTTCGCTCCTCACTTCCACAGCCACTCCGGCGACCATTGCTGCCGCGCAAAAGATCTTCCCCAATATCGGTCTTCCGTTCCCGAATTTCGTCGGTACCATCGGCCAGATGTTACGTCCATATCCACAGTACGGCGCCATCTCAGATCCCTGGGCTGACGTCGGAAATTCCAGCTATCACGCCCTCCAGGTCAGTTTCAACCGCCGCTTTTCAAAAGGTCTGACATTCATGCTCAGCTACACCTACAGCAAAGAAATTGACGATCTCGCGACACCACGAAATCCGTTCAATGACCAACTGGAGCGCGCTCTCGGCGCCATTGACCATCCGCACGTTTTTACTGGAACGTTTGTCTATGCTCTTCCATTTGGCGCCGGCCACAGCCTGGGTTCCGGTAATCGAATCGTCAGCGCGATCGTGAGTAATTGGCAGCTCTCCGGAATCGTTACGTTCAGCTCCGGCGCACCACTGACCATTACTGCAAATGGCTGCACCAGCGGCGGCATCCTGGGTACGTGCTACCCCAATTACAACCCGTCCTTCAACGGGCCAGTCCGGATTAATGGCGATTACGGCAGCGGCAGCGTGCTCGGTTCAACCCCGACCGTTTATCTGGCTAAAGCTGCCTTCGCCGATCCGTCTCCGTTCACGGTCGGCAATGTTCCCCGAACAGCGCCGTTCGGATTATTCGCTCCATCCATCATGGACGAAGACGTCAGCTTGCGCCGGCAGTTCAACATCACCGAGCGTGTGAAGCTCGCGCTGCAAGCGGATGCTTTTAACATCACCAATTCGGTCTACTTCAGCGCGCCCGGAGCGAACATCGATTCGAATAGCTTCGGAACCGTAACGACACAAGCTAATTTGCCGCGCAAACTACAGTTAGAGGGCCGCATCACGTTTTGACATGAAACTCAATCGCCGGCAAGCTATCACTACCCTGGCAAGCGCATTGCCCGTTGCGAAAGCGTTAGACGGAAACGCGCAAGAGTCTCGCTCACCAGAAGCAACCGGAGCGCCGCTGAAATGGCTCGAATCCGCGCCGCGCCGGGCATGCGGTGTGAGCTGGGGCGTTCCCTGGGCTCGCGGCGCTATTCAGAAAGGCGCTGGGTTTCACCTGAGCGACAGCGCCGGACAATCCATTCCCGTCCAATCATGGACCCTCGCCTACTGGCCCGACGGTTCCATAAAGTGGACTGGCTTTGCTGCCGTAATGCAGTCCGGCTCAGCCGGCCCATTCACCATCACTCCCGGCGCTGCAAGCGAACCGGCAACGCCGGTGAAGGTCACCGGAAGTCCCCAAGCCATCGAAGTAAACACAGGCGCGATCGAGTGCAGCATTGCCCGCACAGGCAGTGCGCTGGTCCGCAGCATTACCATGCGCGGGACTGAAATCGCCCGCAACGGCCGTCTCGCGGCTCAATTAGAAGATCGTTCGCAGCTTGATTCCAATCGAATCCTGCGCTTCGAAGATTTCAGCAGTGAAATCAAAAAGGTCACTGTGGAACAAAACGGCCCCGTCCGGGCCGTCATTCGAATCGATGGCCTGCATAAGGCCGATAAAGGCACGCGCGAATGGCTGCCATTCACTGTCCGGCTTTACTTCTACGCCGGCCTGCCCGACATCCGTCTTGTTCACACGATTACTTTCGACGGGGATGAGCATAAAGATTTCATCCGTGCGCTCGGCATCCGCTTCGACGTGCCGGTGCGCGAAGAGGTGCACAACCGGCACGTCCGCTTTAGTGGCGAAGGCGAGGGCTTGTGGGCCGAGTCTTTGCAGCCGCTTGTGGGCCGCCGCCCGCTTGCCCCGCGCGGTAACACGTTCTATGCGGATCAACTTGCGGGCAAGCGCGTGCCCAATAAAGAAACCCTGGATAAAGCCGATCAAAAGCTGCTCACCGATTGGGCCATTTGGGATTCCTACAAGCTCGTGCAAACCAGTGCAGACGGTTTCATCATTGAGAAACGCACGAATCCGCAAAGCTGTTGGCTGCATGCGGGAGATGGCAAGAGGTCATCCGGCTACGCATTCATCGGAGATGTGAGCGGCGGCATTGGCATCGCAATCCGGAATTTTTGGCAATCCTATCCTTCGGCGCTCGAAATTCACAACGCCACCACAAGCTCTGCGCAACTTACCGCCTGGCTCTGGTCGCCCGATGCTCCCGCAATGGATCTGCGGCACTACGACACCAAAGCCCACGATCTCGATTCCAGTTACGAAGACGTCCAACCGGGCTTCAGCACTCCGCATGGCGTCGCCCGAACCAGTGAGTTGATGCTTTTTGCATCCACTGAGGTACCCACGCGCGAAATCAGCGTTCAGCAAGCCCAATCCGCACAGCGGCCGCCGCTCCTTGTTTGCCCGCCGGATTATCTGCATTCAGCGCAAGTATTCGGCATCTGGAGCTTGCCGGATCGCGCCACGCCCTATAAGAAGGCGATGGAAGATGATCTGGAAGCCGCGCTCGCTATGTATCTCAAAGAAATCGACCAGCGGCACTGGTACGGCTTCTGGGATTTCGGCGACGTCATGCACGCCTACGATCCCGGCCGCCACGTCTGGCGCTATGACGTCGGCGGCTTCGCATGGGATAACACCGAGCTCGCTACAGACATGTGGCTCTGGTACAGCTTTCTGCGCACTGGCCGTCCCGATATTTTCCGCATGGCCGAAGCCATGACGCGGCACACGAGCGAAGTGGATACGTATCATTTAGGCCGTTTCGCGATGTTGGGCTCGCGCCATAATGTGCGCCATTGGGGATGCGGCGCAAAGGAAGCACGCATCAGCCAGGCAGCATTCCGCAGGTTTTTCTACTACCTGACCACGGACGAGCGCACGGGCGACGTCATGCACTCCGTGGTAGATGCCGACTTCACCTTGCTGGCGCTCGATCCCATGCGCGAAGCCGATCCGCTGAAAGGACCGAAAAAATATCCGGCGCGCATACGCGGCGGCCCGGATTGGCTGGCGTTTGTAGGCAACTGGATGACCGAATGGGAGCGCACCGGCAACACAAAATATCGCGACAAAATCGTCACCGGCATGGATTGTATCGCCAAAATGCCCTATGGTTTCATGACCGGTCCCGAAGCGATGTATGGCTACGATCCAAAAACCGGAATGATGTATCCGCTCAGCTCCGACCCATTCGGCGCCTACAATCTGCAGGTCATTCAGGGCGGCGCCGAAGTTGTCTTCGAAATCAATCAGCTCATCGATCATCCGGGGTGGAAGAAAGCGTTTCTGCAATACTGCCGGCTCACGGCCGCTCCGAAAGAGGTAGTCGCCAAAGATATGCAAACTGGCGATGAAAGCTCCGACGGCCGCTATGCCGGAGGTGGCCGGCTGGCTGCCTACGCATATCTGGAAACAAAGAATCCGGCCTTTGCCAGGCGCGCTACCAGCGGCCCCAACGGTGGCTACGCGATGCGTCCGGGAATGTACACGCCGCGCCAGGTAGACGGCCCAGCCGTGCTCAATCCCATCGAAGAAGTCCCGATGATGTCTACCAACTCAGTGGCGCAGTCTTCCCTTAACATGATCGAGGTCTTGCAAATGTGCGCTGATCAATTGCCTGAGCAAGTGCCGCCTCCGCCCCCCAACCCCTTCCGTAGAGGTTGAGAGCGCCGGCTCCCATCTAAAGTTCTCGGCCATGTGTCAACAGCGCCACGCCCAAGGGATCGAGCGTTACTTCCCGAACGCCTGTCTCTTGCGTGATCAGATTGTCCATAGGCCGGGGTAACGGAATGGCGCGGTGCGGAGTTTCGGTCAGATTAAGTACGAAATAGTAGATCGCTTTCGAATCTTCGCGGCTGGTTACTTCAACGCCATAGGGCGCTTCTATAAGCGGTTTCAACCCCGCTGCCGCCCCTGCTTCGCGCGCCACTGCCTCATGGAATGCATGTTCCGGTGAATCGGTTGCCACATAGAACACCCACCCCTGCTGCCATCGATTGCGGGTAACGGCAGCCCGTCCGGCCATGCGCCCGCCCTGGTATATCGCGATCGGCTCCGCGCCTTGCAGCGTGAGTGCTTCGAGAATAATTCGCGGCGGAAAAACAGCCTCACTGCCGTTGAACCGGATTCCGAGCTGCGCTTCTAACTTGCTATCGAATTGCCCATTTGAAGGACTATACTCTGTCAAATCGAGCTTCGCTTCTGCAGTTACGCCAGCCATGGCAGAAAACGGCCCGGGTGGAAGAACGCGCTTCATACTTCCATCCGGGTTTTGTGTGCCGGCCCTGTAATTCAGCACCAGAGTGCCGCCCTGAGCCACAAACGTTCTCAACCGTTCGACTGTCGCATCATCTACCAGCCGTAAGTTCGGAGCTACCACAACTTTGTAACTTGATAAATCCGCGCTCAACGGCGCCACGTCGATGTTCCGCTGCAAAATGCGCAATCCATCGTAGTAACGTCCTGCATTGCCGTCGTAGTGCTCGTTTCGTTCGCCGCCCGACCAGAAGCCCTGCGCAAATTCGTTTCTGAAGTCGTAAAGCAACGCGATATCGGCGCGGGTCGTGGCTTTCGCTAATCGCGGCCCCAGTCGCGCGAATTCTTTTCCAATCCGCTCGAAAACCGGTTTGGCGGGATTAATTGAACCGTCGAATCTCTTGATTAATGAAGGGCGAAACTGTTCGTTTCCCGCCTCCGGCCGCCGCCATTCAAAATAGATCTGGCCGTGACTTCCGTGAGCCAAATTTAGATAAGCTTGCAGCCGTAATCCCTCATTCAGCGCGTTCGGTGGAACATAGGCGATCTGCTCCGCGCAAAAGAAGCGCTGCTTCGGACCGGCACACCGGCAGAAGTCATTGTGGAAACTCGCGATGTATTGGTGATGAAAATCGGACAGGCCCGGCGCGCTGACATAATTGTCCCAGGCCGACGCATCCAGAAACCGAGTGGCCGCCTCAAAAACGTCCACCGACCACGTCATGTTGGGCCAGTTAGTAAAAATGAACTGATCTTTGATGTACTGGCGCAGAATCGCTGCCTGCCTGCCCAGGTCATTCAGAAAGGAGTCGGAAAAGAAGCGCCGATAGTCAAACAAGATCGCGGGCTGCCAGCCGCCTTCGGCTGAGTTTGTCGGAAAATGGATCTGCGACCAATCGGAATAGTGATTGCTCCAAAACGCACCGTTCCAACTGCGATTCAACGCCTCTAAGCTTCCATACTGCTTGCGAAGCCACGCCTGAAAAGCGCGCTCGCAGTTTGCATCCAGGCATTGGTCAAACGGGAATCCAGGCTCGTTATCCAGTTGCCACCCGATCACACCCGGAAACTGGCCATAGTGTTTGGCCAAAGCTTCTACAATGCGCGCGCTCGCGTTCAGATAATTGGCGCTATTAACGCAATATCCTTTGCGGCCCCCATATGTATACGGCCCTTTGGCGTTCGCGCCCAGAACATCGGGATGCAGCTCATAGAGCCATGGCGGAACAGAGGCGGTGGGCGTACCCAGCAGCACGCTAATTCCGTAATGCTGCGCCAACTCGATCGCGCGATCCATCCAGCCGAACTCGAACTGGCCCGCTGCGGGCTCATACGAGGACCAGGCAAACTCGCCCATGCGAACGGTGTTGATGCCCAGCGCCTGCATTTCGCGGAAGTCGATCTCCCACTCAGAAGGCTTCCACCATTCCGGGTAATAAGCCGCGCCTAGAAAATAGCGGTCCCACGGCGCGCCTTGTGCGCCTTGGGCAGCCGTGTCCGTGCCCGCGCCCAAAAGACCCGGGAGAAGCGCCGTGCGGGCCAAAGCCGAGACACCGGTCAGGCCCGCGATCTTATGAAAAGCTCGCCTGCTGATCACGCCTACAACTTAAAAGACGTATTTCAGCGAGAGTTGGAAGAACCGGGCATCCGGTGTATTGGCTTGGAACGACACCGGCCCCGTGATGGTCCCACCGTTGGAATTGATATTCGTCGTGGATGGATTGCCCCAGCTTGGATGATTGAACACGTTGAACACATCGGCGCGAAATTGCAGGTACTGCTCGTGCCAGCCGGTGAAATTCTTGAAAAGCGACATGTTGACGCGCTCAAACCCAGGTCCGTACACGTCGTTTGAAACACCGCCCGTGTATGCCGAAAGGAGCGCTCGGTTCGTCATGATAGTACCGGCCGGAATCGTGTTACCCGGCAGCGGATTTGCAAATGCGCAGGGATTGTACCAGTTTGCAGTAGTGTGCGTCTTCGCGGCACACGTGATGGTTGGATTTGTCGGATTGGGCGTTCCACCAGGGGCAAAAACGTCCCCTACAGGAAGCGCTCGGGCCCCGGCGCCGCCCGCGGTAGTTATATTCGGGCCGACCGTAAATGGTAGTCCGGTTTGGGCAGTAAACATCAGGCTGGTAGCCCAACCGCCTATGATGAAGTCGGCAAGACGCGAGCTATTGGCAAAGTGCCGGCCCTTCCCAAACGGGAATTCATAATACCCGTTGAAATTGAACCGCTGACGCGCATCGTAGTTGGAATTTGTATATTCGTCAATGATCGGAATAAGTCCCGTATCGCGATAACCTACCCCGCCGCCTAGCGGATCTTGCGAGTCGTCAAGCGCGTGCGACCACGTGTAAGTCGCTAAAAAGTTGAGCCCGCTCGCATAGCGCTTTTGCAGGCTGGCCTGCAGCGAGTTGTAGTTACTGTCACCTTGATAGGAGAGTATGTTGGAACTTGTAAACTGCGGGAAAGCCTGTACAGTTTGGGAGTTTGTCCCAGGGCTCACAAGCGCCATCGCCGGATCGGAGTTCACGATTGTTATGAGATGCCGCGAAAAGTTTCCGACATAGCCAATAGATGCCGTCAGGTTGGTTGAAAATGCCCGCTGAACAGTGAAGTTGTAGTTTGCCGTGTAGGGCGTCTTAACAGCCGGATCTCTGCCATATAGCGACGGCGAGGAGATGAAATTCAAAATGCCCTGCGCAATTTGCTGCGATAATCCCTGTTCGAGCGTGGCGCCCTGCGCCCCCAGCGACGGGCACGGATTAAATGCTTTGCAACTCGGCGTCACCAGCGCGGCATGGACAACAAACGGGTAATTTTCGCCGATGTTTCCGTTCGAGCCGGCGCTCTGTATGGCTCCATAGAAAATTCCGAACCCTACCCGGACAACTGTCTTCGAATCAGGCTGGAACGCCAAGCCAAAACGCGGCGCAAAATTGGTTTTTTGCGCCTCGGACAGCCGCGGATTCGGATTGTACACCAGACTGATGTGATCTTGAGCAAGCAATCCGGTAAAGGCGGGCGGGAGCGCGATGTACTGGCTCATAGTTGGAATCTCATACAGCCCCACACCGGTTCCCACGCCCAGAGCCAACGGAATAAAGTTTGCCTGCTGGCCCGCCATCTCTTCGTACGGTTGGAAATAGTCATACCGGACTCCGATATCGATGGTTAGTTTCTTAGTGACGCGCCAGTTGTCCTGTATGTAGCCGGATCGATACCATTCCTCGTCATTCAGTACGGGTTCGTTCGTGATACTCGCCGAATTCATCTGGTTAGCAAGAAAATCGGCAACTCCGTATCCGGTAAAACTTTGGCCGGGAATACTGGTATAAAGGCCGTTGTAACCGTACATGCCGCGCGGGGTGGGCGGCTGCAAAAACTTGACGCGAATACTCTGAAGATCAAGCCCTGCCTTTAAGGTGTGGCTGCCCAGAATTTTTGTCACGTTATCCAGAATCTGATATACGTTTTGGCCCTCTTCCGAAGGATCGTTGCCATGCGTTCCGAATCCGGTGATGCTGCCCACCGAAACTTGCGGCAACCCGCCGTTATCAGGAAACCCCGGCCCGAACGGCATTCCACCCATACCGAGAGTGGCAGCCACGTTCGTCTGATAATTTTCCTGTAAGTTCAGAAAAGTTCCCCAGTTGAACGAAAAGCGCGCTTCATTCGTCAGGTTGGGGTTAAAGATATGCGTTTCGCTTAGCATGAAATTCTGAGTCAGGTAGCTGTCCTGCGATCCGACAAAGTTTCCGGTGCCGTCGAGAACAGGACCAAGCGGCGGCGTGTTCCGGTTCATGATATGCAGATAGCTGTAGCGCGCGTACGCCTGGTCCTTGGTGTTGATATTCCAATCCACGCGTTGGTCCCACTGAATCGGCAGGTTATCGGTCGGCAGATTTTCGACTAAATTGTTGAAGGTCCTGCCGCCGTTTGCATTCGGCAAGGGATAGAGGGCGAGTAGCTTCAAGGCGACCGGGTCCATTTGGCTGGCGCAAAAGACGTTATTCGCGCCGCCGCAGGATAGCGTAGCCGTTCCTCCCGGACCCCCGCCGGAATTGGGCTGATACAGTTGAATCGGTTTGGCCTGCCCGGTCAGACTCGTATTCAGGATCTCGCTGAAATTTCCCTGCCGCATTAGCGGCGTCGGCACTGTGTAGGTATTGGTCGCGCCGTAGGCGATCCGGGTGTCTTGAATATCGCCAAAATAAAACAACTTGTTCTTCAGGATCGGGAAGCCGAGCGTGGCTCCAAACTGATTCATATGGTAGGGAGGGATCACCAATGAATTCCAGTTCCGCGCGTTTAGATCTGTATTCCGGAAGTACTCCCAGAGGTCGCCATGAATCGCGTTCGTTCCCGATTTGATGCTGGCGTTCAAAACCGATCCGGCCGAGTGCCCGAATTCGGCGTTGTAATCCGCCGTTTCTAACTTGAACTCCGATAATGCATCCGGCGGGGGCGAAATCGCATACATAGAACCGTTTTCATAATCGACGATGTTGATATTGTTATCGACGCCATCGAGTATGTAGTTGTTCTGCTCAGCGCGCTGGCCGTTTGCTTCGTAATCGCCCGTCCCGCCGCCCCGCGTCCCATTCGAAGGCACCACGCCGGTAGCGAGCTGCGCCAAATACACCCAATTCCGTTGATTCAATGGGGTCGTGTTGATGGTTAACGTGCTCATCTCCTGGCTGACGGAAGCGGATTGAGACTGCAGCAAAGGCGGTGCTGCCGTAACTTCAATCGTCTGGGTCACCTGGCCTGGATTTAAAGTAAGCGGGACGCTCAGCCTTTCCTGCAGATTCAATTGCAGATTCTCCTGCATGGTGGTTTGAAAGCCTGGCGCAGACGCGCTTACCCGGTAGCGGCCGATTTTCACTGGCGAGAAAATGTAGATGCCGTTTGCATCCGTTTTCGTCCGCAGCACCAAACCAGTGTCGAGATTCGTGAGCGTCACCTGGGCGCCGCGCACAATCCCGCCCGAACTGTCCTGCACTACGCCCGTGATGCTCCCCTGGTCCAACTGCCCGAACAGAGCGCTTGTCCATAATGCCGCCAGCATGCCGGCCAGCCACCACCTGCCGCTCGGCAAACGCCAGACACGGAGATTTGTTCCCTTCAACAGGTTCAAGGCACGGTAAAAGATCGACATAGACCACCTTTCCGGCGTGAAGTCACGCGTGGGCTTCTCAAAACCTTACACCTAATTTAGAATCCGGTCAAGCAAAAAGTAAATCGATTAGAAACCGCCAGTCTACGGTTCCGCCGTTCTTTCATCCCCTGATTCCTTCCACTTCACTCTGATGCCTATGCGAAATTCTAATCGTTTTCCTATTGACGCATGTGACCGGCGAGCTTAAGCTCAAGGGAAGTGCCCACTGCCGCAGGCCGCCTCATCTCTCTCAGCTTTCAGGACCTGTTGATCATCGGCTTGTACTTTGCCATGGTCCTCGGTATCGGTCTCTACCTCAGACGATTTGCCAAAACCGGCAAGGACTTCTTCCTCGCCGGACGGGAGATGACAGCCTGGATTGCCGGCTTAAGCTTCCTTTCCGCCAATCTGGGCGCTCTCGAGTTGATGGGTTGGGCAGCCTCGGCATACCAGTACGGCATATTAGCGGCCCATTTTTATTGGATCGCCGCGTTTCCCGCCATGGTGCTGCTGGGTTTGGTCATGATGCCGTTTTACTACCTCTCCAAAACTCATTCGGTGCCCGGATACCTGCAACTGCGCTACGGGGAAGCGACCCGGGCGCTTACCGGCATCTCTTTCGCATTCATGACGGTCTTAATGTCCGGCATCAACATGTATGCCATGGCTCTGGTCATGAAGGTAGTGCTTGGCTGGAATATCCACTTCAGTATCTGGACCTCCTCCATCACGGTTGCTATCTATGTTTCTCTGGGCGGCCTTTTCTCCGCCATTTTCAACGAAGTGTTGCAGTTTTTTCTCATCTGGCTGGGCGCATTGTTGATTCCCATCCTGGGACTGATCGAAGCAGGCGGTTGGTCCGGACTGGTCAACCGCATCCATCACAATTTCCCGCAAGGGGATTACGTGCACTTGTGGCGCACGCTGGGCACTTTCTCCGGTAACCCGATGGGCGTCCATTGGACGGGAATTGTCTTTGGCCTGGGCGGCGTCATTGCATGCGGCTATTGGACAACGGATTTTCTGGTTGTACAACGCGCCATGGCAGCGCGCGACTTGCAATCGGCCAAATTGGCCCCCATTATTGCTGCTTACTTCAAAATGGCGGTTCCGCTAATCGTCATTCTCCCCGGCTTACTCGCCTTGGCCGTTCTGCCTTTCAAGCTGGTTCCCGAAAGCGCTGCGGCTCCCGGTCTGCATAGTTACAACGAAGTCTTGCCGCTCATGCTGGCGCGCTATTGTGGACCCGGTTTGCTTGGCTTGGGCATCACCGCCCTGATCGCTGGATTCATGTCTGGAATGGCAGGAAATGTTAGTGCCTTTGCCACCGTCTGGACTTACGATATTTACAAGCCCTATATACATAAGGGGGGCACCGACTCACACTACGTCAGCATGGGGCGATGGTGCACAATTTTAGGTGTGTTAGTCAGCATCGGTACAGCGTATTTTGTCACTCGCTTCAAAAGCATCATGGATTATATGCAGGCGCTTGTCAGCTTCTTCATTGCGCCGCTATTCGGAACCGTCATTATGGGGATGCTTTGGAAGCGGGCCACATCAGCAGGTGGATTTTGGGGCTTATTAGCCGGAACTACTTCCTCAATCGCGATGTATGCTCTAGTGAAAGCCGACCCCAGCAAATTGCGCTGGATCGCGCTCTCTCCCGATGCCAAGGATATGGCTGAAAATCTCTATCGCGCGTTGTGGGCCTGCTTGATCTGCATCGGTGTCACCGTTGCAGTGAGTTTAGCCACCAAGCCGAAAACGGAAGAGGAATTGCACGGCTTGGTTCGCGGCCTCACTCCGGCACCGTCCGAGGCTGCTTTGCCGTTCTACCGGCGCCCCTTGGTCTGGGGCTTGGGCGTCGGCGTCGTTTTCGCCATTTTGCAGTGGATCTTCTGGTAATTCCAATGAACCGGCCGGAGCAAAACGATTCACAGTGAATAAGACACGAAAGATCACCATGCAGGACGTGGCGCGGCTCGCCGGCGTCTCTACCGCGACCGTCTCCGCTGTGATTAACGGCAACAAAACCGTAAGCCCGGCCCGCTTGCAGCGCGTCCGCGACGCCATCGAGGCCCTCGACTATCAT
>JAJPJN010000129.1 GCA_021324185.1 Terriglobia bacterium
AGCCGCCTGGCAATGCGGGCAGGTGGTGAAGATGAATTCCAGCGCAACCACTTTGCCCCGATACTGGCTTAGCAGCTTTGTCCCTTGTCCTGGCACCGTAAACGCCAGCTCGGGAGCTTTCCGCGGAGGATCTGGAGGAATCGACTGCGCGCTCATGACAAACGCCAGTGTCGCTGCTAATCCCAATACTCGTTTCAAAGTCATCTCCAATCTAGAGTTTAACTTAAAAACAGCTCAATACCGAGGCGCGGCGCCTGCGTGATGCGGCGCCGAAGCCGCCGGCCGGAACACCACCTTCATCGGACTCTTCGCCGTAGCTACCTCCTGTAAACGCCGCCATTCTGCCGCGTCGCTGAGTCCTTCCACGGTCGTAACCGTCAATCCATTCAGCCGCGTCACGAAATACCCGTTATCGCCGGTTCCGGCAAACATCGCCGCTCTGTCCACTGTCCAGTCGCAATGCTTCCATTTCGTTTGCAAGACCTTTTTATAGGCACGGAAGAAGCGTTCTGCCATTTCCGGCGAATCCCACTCGGACGCATATTCGAGTACCGGCTGGCCGTCCTTGCCTAAGCTTAAAATTTCGAACTGCCCGCCCCGCAGATGCGGCGACAGGCTGGAAGAAACGTCCTCGCCCGCATACTGCCGCAATAACATCTCGTGATCGAACTCTCCCATCGATCCTTCCGCAATCCGCTTGGCGCGTTCCTGCTCCGTCAGCGCCGGCAATTTCGGCTTCGATGGCTTCAGATGCGCAAAGTAGCGCTCCGGGTGAATGATCTGCGAGGAGTCTATCGGAGGATCCTCGAAAACGGCCGCAAACGAGCGTTGCCCCATCTTCTGGTAAACGGCCGCAAAGAACAGCGTGCCTTCCGAATACGGGAACAGCAGCGATTGCTGTATGTACAAAGGCGATGCCTTCAAAACCGGAAAATCCGCCAGCGATGATTGGCTCGAATCCGAAACCGTCTTCAACATCTCCGTCGTCGGCGCCGGGTCCTTCCCGGCTTTCTTCAGATCGTACGCAAGCATGAGCCACGACGCCTGGCCCTCCACAACGGCTGTGTGCGCCAGGTTTTCATCGTCGTTCGAGGGGCTTTCGTCCATGAAGTGATTCAGATCGAAATGCTGGTCCGCCAGCGCGTGCGCCAGTTCATGCGCCAGCGTCGTTGTCTCCTCGTTAAACGACGAATCATCGAGCAGATAGAGCTTCTTGTTGTCGTAGTCATAGAACGCGGCCGCCTGCTCGGTCAGCAAGTCAATCGTCGATTTCTTCAAATCGAAATCCTGCGGCACCAGCCCGAACATTTTGAGCGCCAGCTCATCGGCATAAATCTCCTCCGGCCGCAGTGTTTTCTTGATGCGTTTCGCAAGAAACTGCCGGAGTTGCTTCTTGTTCATCCGGCCGTACGGAATCGGATGCTCTTCTGAAAGCCCGGTGATCTCCGACAGCGTTTTCACAATCGAGTCAATTTCCTGAAAGACCGGATTGACACGCGTCTTCGGTTGCGCCCAAACGAGCGCCACGGCGAAAAGCGCAAGGGCGGCAGCAAGAGTGCGGCGGAGCATGGATCCGGGAGGAAAGACTATCTCTAGCCTAACGAATTACTTGTATTGACGCGACGTCCCAAACAACTCCCGCACCAGTGCTTGAAGCAGTCTCGCTCCAAATAGTCCCAATCCCAACAGACTCCCGAAGATTGCCATCGCCTCATAGCTCTCGCGTCCTTCGCGCTGCCAGTAGACATCGCTCAAATTCAGCCACAGAGCGAATTCATCCAGGATCAGCGCCGCCGCCACACCATAGAGCATCGACGTCAACCGGCCCATCCAACGCGAGCCGCCGCTGCTGCCCGTCCCAACCCCGACCAGCCAGGAATAACCCACCAGCAACAGCAGCAGGATGCCCCAGACCATGTGGTGAATGTGCCTGCCATGCATCGTGACATTGTGAAAAGGCCCGATATCGTAGTGAATCGCCAGCGTGACGCCGCGCACCACGACCACCGTCACAAAGAATCCCAGACAGGCCAGAAACAGCCGCTCCCGCCTTGGCTCCGGAAATTGGCTCCGGTAAACAGCATGCAGCCTTCCGCGTGAGAAGATTAACGCCAGCAGGCCAAGGATGGCCGCAATGATTAGCGGTGCAATCCAAAAGCTGCGATGTGTCCACGGCACCTGCCAATCTTACTCAACCGCGATATCGTAGAGAAACACATATGCCGATCAAAATAACTGCTGCACTTGCCGCTCTCGCCTGTTCCGCCGTGCTCGCGCTGGCACAGTCGACTACGGTTGAACTGAAGAATGCCTCCGGAGAGCCGGTTGGCACAGCCACGCTCGCGCCCGTCCCCGGCGGGCAAGGCGTCAATATCCAACTCGATCTCAAGAATCTACCGCCCGGCGTGCACGCCATTCACATTCATCAGAATGCCAAGTGCGACCCTCCCGCATTCACCACCGCCGGCGGTCACTTCAACCCGGAAAGCAAGCACCACGGATTGCAGAACCCGCAAGGCCCGCACGCAGGCGATATGGACAACTTCACCGTGGCTGACGACGGAACCGCAAAAGTCACCGTTGTGGCTCCAAACGTAACCATGGGCTCAGGCGCCAATTCCGTATTCAGCAACGGCGGAACCGCGTTAGTAATTCATGCCGGGCCCGACGATATGAAATCCGACCCGTCCGGCAATTCAGGCGCGCGCATTGCCTGCGGCGTCATCGTGAAGCAGTAACTGCACCGCCGTTCCGGCAACTACTGGTAACTAAAAAGACGCGATTACTCGATCGCCAGCACTTCGCACCGGATCACTTTATCCAGAAGCGGGAATTCGCGATCCAAATACGCATTGCCTTCTTCGAATAACTTGTCCTGGTGCCCCGCGCGCATACCGCCCCCAGACGTTTCGCCGTATCCGGAATAGAGTTGATCGATGACATCCATGCCCTCCGAAACATTCCCGAACGGGCTGAAGCCCATCTGATCAAGCCGCGACTGGTCGCCGGTATTGATATAGATCTGCGTCGTGCGTGTATTCGGACCCGTCATTGCGAATGCGAACGTGCCTCGCGTGTTGTGCGCCCGAACAGGATCGTCTGCAATCGTCTGGTGGCGCCAGATGCGCGCGATCGATGGCCGCCCGGCAATGCCAAATTGTGCAAACCTGCCGGAGATCACTCTGAAAAAGCGCGAGTCGTCATAGAAACCGGCTTGTACAAGGTGATAAAAGCGGTCCGCGCCTCTGGGCGACAGAGCTCGCGTCACTGAAAGAATCACCGGGCCCTTGGTTGTTTCCATCCTCACCCGGTACTCATTGGGGCCGGGCGCGATCCAGAACGGGAGGCTGGGGTCAGCCAGCAGCGTACTCCGCTCATCACTGTGCCTGGCCGCCAACGTTAGGGCTCCGGCAATCGCTATCAGCAGAATCGACAGGGCCGAACCCGGAACGCGGCAATTGCGCATTGCCAGGATTGTAGCGCCAGGGCGGGAGTCTTACCTCACTGTCGAAACGGGCGCGGCGTTCGGCGGTATCGGCCGTATGCCCAGCAGCTTGTAAAAACGCTCTCTCTGCGTGGGTGTCAGGACGTTCAAAATTCGCTGTGTGCCCAAAGCGGCTACGTCTTCGCGCTGGTCTTCAATGTTCTGGTAATACTTGGCGTAATCGTCCAGTTCTTTGCTGACGATCTCCACCTGCGCCGGACTGAGCTGCAACTCTTCTTTCAGCTTTTGCCAGCCGATTTGGCGCGCTCGCTCCATCTTCTGATTGTTGGAGCCATTGTCCATCCGGTAATGCAGAAACACTTGCGTTACCGCTGAGCCGCACGCCATGCCGCAAATAAAGATGACCGCAAGAATGCTCAGCACCTTGGGGTTGGACCATCCGATATCCCGTTGCCGCAGCATGGCCCGGCGCCTCGCTTGTTCTATGGCTGCTATCGCAGTAATCCTTCGTGGACGGCGAAGTTCACCAACACCGCATCCCGCTGTTCAGCCTCGCTGCCCGTGACCGGAGCATCGTAATGTGTGCTCTGCGCCACCACGGCTTGCGCGCCTAACAGATGGCCATCGCGAGCTTCCTGCGTTACTACATAAGCTCCCAGCATCACCGCCACCGTGAGCGAAGCATACATCAATTTTTTCGCAAAGGGCGAGTAGATGAACGCGCCCCACATGGACTCCTTCGCGCACTCTTCAATCCGCTGCAGCACGCGCGCATAAAAACCAGGCGCAGGCTCCATCTCTTCCGGAGAACGCAAAGTCGCCAGCAATTCCGATTGTGCTTTCATCAACGACAATTCTGAGGAGCACTCGAGGCAGGAGGATAAATGAGCGCTCGCCTGATCATCTTTCCCCGCGGTTCCCTTGCCCGCGAGCAAATCCTCTAGCCGATCCCGTATGGATCTGTGCATGTTTCCCTCAAAAAAGCCCCACAAACTTTCGCGAATCTACTGTTCGCTTTACTCAAATCTACACCTACGTGATCGGAGGCGCTATCGGCCCCTTCTCCAGCCGTTGCGCGGCCTTCACCAGCTTCTGCCGGGCGCGAAATAGCTTCACCTTAATCGTGTTCTCATTCATGCCGGTCATTTCCGACAATTCTTCCACCGAATGCCCTTCCACTTCCTTCAGCAGAATGAGCGAGCGGTCTTCTTCGGAAATCTTCGAGAGCAGCTTCAAAATCAAATCATGCTGCGCCAGCCGCCGGTCCACCGAAGGCGTCTGATCCGTTGCCGGCTCCGAATTATCCATGCGCAGCGAGTCCTCGGTCGAAAAATCGCTTTCATACACCAGCTTGCGGACGCGCTTCTTACGCAGATAGTCGTAGCATTCGTTGACCGTGATTTTGTAAATCCAGGTCAGGAGCGAACTGCGAAAATCAAAATTCTTGATCGAAAAATAGATCTTGGCAAACACCTGCTGCGCAATATCCTCGGCATCGTTGCGGTTGCGCAAAATACCGTAAATGATCGAGAAAACTTTAGCCTGGTAGCGCTCGACGATCTCGCGGAAGGCGATTTCATCCTGAGCCTGCACCCGCCGGACGAGAGCCGCCTCTTCGGTGCTTCGGTGGTCCAATTTTGTCTTCGCTCGGGTCGCCTCCCCCGTGCTGACGGCCGGAAAAGGAACGCTGGCACTAAGCCCGCTCATAAGAATATATTGCACCCGACGCGCCTTGCTCCCGGCGGGTTACAATAAAAGCGCCAGAGGAAACTCAGATGATTCAGCTTACCGAAACAGCCGTACATAAAGTCAATGAAATCCTGAATATGCAGGACCCCAAACCGGCCGGCTTGCGGATTGCCGTAGTGGGCGGCGGATGCTCCGGATTCAGCTACTCGATGGCTTTCGAAAACCAGCCCAACATGCTCGACAAGACCTACCAGTTCGGCGATTTGAAGGTTTTTGTCGATCAGGCCAGCATGTTGTACCTGGACGGCGCCGAGGTCGATTATGTCGAAACACTCGAAGGTTCAGGCTTTAAATTCAACAATCCGCATGTGAAATCCACCTGCGGCTGCGGCAGTTCCTTCAGCGCCTGATCGCTTCAAGACCGATCGCATCCGGAACTGTTTGAAGGACCTCGTCACCGAAACTCCCAACCCGAACTCCAGCGAAATCGACGCCCTCCCCACCGCCGCTCTGCTGCGCGTCATCAACGATGCCGACCAGGAGGTCGCGTCGGCCGTAGCGCGCGAGATCCCCAACATCGCCAAGGCCGTGGACGGCATCGCCGCGCGCCTGGAAGCGGGCGGCCGCCTGTTTTACCTGGGCGCGGGCACCTCAGGCCGCCTGGGCGTCCTCGACGCCTCCGAATGCCCGCCGACCTTCAATACGCCGCCAGATATGGTGATCGGCCTCATTGCCGGCGGCGACCGCGCCCTGCGAACCTCCATCGAAAAAGCCGAAGACGATCCCACGCAAGGCGAGCGCGATCTGCGCCAACGCAACTTCGGCCCCGGCGATGTCGCGGTCGGTATTGCCGCCAGCGGCCGCACACCCTATGTGCTCGGCGGCATCGCCTATGCCCGCTCCCTCGGCGCCCTCACGGTCGGAATCAGTTGCACACCCAACTCGGAACTGGCGCGCGCCGTCGCAATTCCCATCACACCCGTGCCAGGTCCCGAAATCATCACCGGTTCTACACGCATGCGGGCCGGTACCGCAACCAAGCTCGTCCTGAACATGTTGAGCACGGGCGCCATGATCCGGCTCGGCTACGTTTACGGCAACCTGATGGTCAATGTACAGCCCACCAATGAGAAACTCATCGATCGCGCCCGGCGCATTATCGCAAGCATCACGGGCGTATCCTATGAGGAAGCTTCCCGCCTGCTGGCAGACGCGGGCTCCGTCCGGACAGCCATTTTAATGTATAAACGAAAGCTGTCCCGCAGCGAGGCCGAAGCCAGGCTAAAAGCTGCGAAAGGTCGCCTGCGCGCGGCACTCGAACTGTAATGGATCAATTCAAAATTACCGGCGGCACTCCCCTCCACGGCGAGCTGCCGGTGAGCGGCTCAAAAAATTCAGCCCTTCCTGCGTTAGCCGCCTGCCTGCTTACCGAAGAGCCGGTCACGCTGCGCCGCATCCCGCAGGTCAAAGACATCGCCACCATGGAGCAGTTGCTGTCGCATACCGGCGCGCAGCTCACTGACGACGACGGTACCGTGACCGTGAACGCCAGATCGCTCGACAACCCCGAAGCTCCCTACGATGTGGTCAAAACCATGCGCGCTTCGAGCCTCGTGCTCGGGCCCTTAGTGGCGCGAACAGGCCGCGCCCGCGTCTCCATGCCCGGCGGCTGCGCGATTGGTGCAAGGCCCATCAATCTGCACGTTTCAGCCCTCGAGCAACTGGGCGCAACCATTGAACAGTCTCACGGCTATGTCGAAGCACAAGCCCCGGCCGGCCTGCAAGGCGCAACCATTCACTTCGACAGAATCACTGTCACAGGCACGGAGGACGTCCTCATGGCGGCCGTTCTGGCCCGCGGTGAAACCACCATTCGAAATGCCGCGCGCGAGCCCGAAGTGAAGGACCTGGCCGAGTTGCTCATCGCCATGGGCGCCAAAATCGAAGGCGCGGGCACTTCCATCATCCACGTACAAGGCGTCGAACGCCTGCACGGCGCCGAGCACACCATCATTCCCGACCGCATCGAAGCCGGCACCTTCCTGCTCGCCGGCGCCGTCTCGCAGGGCGATATTCTGATCACGCACTGCAATCCCGAACACGTCGCCGCCCTCATCGTCAAAATGCAAAAGGCCGGCGCCGACATCGAAGAGGTGTCAAACTGCGCCATCCGCGTGCGTTTCTCCGGCAGGCCCAGAGCGGTTGACGTAACAACCGAAGAATACCCGGGATTCGCGACCGATCTGCAGGCGCAATACATGGCCTGGATGACGGTAGCGCAAGGCATCAGCTTCATCACCGAGACCATCTTTGAAAACCGCTTTATGCATACTCAGGAGTTGGCGCGCATGGGAGCCAATATTCGTATTGAAGGCCGGCAGGCGATCGTCGCAGGCGAAGATCATCTGACCGGCGCGCAGGTCATCGCCTCCGATCTGCGCGCGAGCGCCTCTCTGGTGCTGGCCGCTCTCATCGCCCAGGGCGAAACCACCATCGACCGGGTCTATCATATGGATCGCGGCTACGAGCGCATCGAACAGAAGCTCGCCGCCGTCGGCGCAAAGATCGAACGCATAGCAGCATGAGCACGCCAGTTAAACATCACAGTCCGGGCTTCCTCGCCCTGGTGCAGGATGCGAAAAAGCGCATTCGCGAGATCGATATCGAAGAGTACAAGCGTCTGCTGGCCGCAGGCGATGCCGGCCAACTGGTGGATGTGCGCGAAGACCACGAGTTTGAAGCCGCACATGCCGCCGGCGCAATTCATTTGAGCAAAGGCATCATCGAACGCGACATCGAAAAGATGTTCCCGGACAAGCAAACCAGGCTTGTGCTCTATTGCGGCGGCGGCTACCGTTCGGCGCTCGCCACAGACAATCTCCAGAAAATGGGCTACACGAATGTGATCTCACTCGACGGCGGCTGGCGCGCGATCGAAGCGTCCGGGCTGCCGCTCGAACGGAAAGCATAAGGCCCGCCGGCCGGAAGACTGCTCTCTAATGCGCACTTGACCGAAGTCAATCAATGCCGAGATCTCGAAATAAAGGACGAAACCCCTCTTGCTCAAAATGGCGATCGTTAGTGAGAACCTCTGTCAAGTGCTCGCGGCGCATGGTTTCCATCGAGATACAGTCTGGAAGGCTATAACTTTTATCGGGTCGCGCGGCATATAACTCGAATCCAAGCCGGAACGTCTCGTGACTCTGCGGTAATACTCGAATGGTATTGTCACGCATAATTGCTCGCACCATTGCCACCGCTTTCTTTCGAAGAAAGGGTCCTTTGTTGCCAAAGAAGGTCAAGAACTCTGTTAGAACCTCTTCCCTCGTAACGAGTGCCGGACGATCTTTGGATGCATCCAAAATGTTGGCTCTTTCGTGGGAGGCGTCTTCCGGACTGGCTAACGAGACCCAATAAAACGTATCTGCGAAAACGGCGTTCAACTGTTTCTTTTCGGCCAGCCGTAGATGTAGTGGTCGTGCTCGCTGGCGCCGTCTTTAGGCAGCTTCGCAAGCTCTTCCTGCGGCGTGGCGGCCATGATGTCCGCGATCACTTGAGAAATGCGCCGAGCCGGTCGCGACGATCCAATCTCCGGCTCCGCCGCGAGCTCCTTTTGTAGAATCTGCTGCGCATATTTCTCCGCCGATAAACCAAGCTCCTTGGCCCTCGCGTTCAGCATTGCGATCTGCTCATCGGACAATTGAATGGAAACAGTCATAGAAACTCCCCTGCGAACACCCGCACAAGCGGATCTTCGCTGACCTCAAAAACGCCTCTTCGTAGATTCAATTCATCCTTTCGACGCTGTTCCCAACTGGTGCCGCACTTATTTTTAGTATCACCAATGTCCAAAAACAAGCGCCGCCTGTTTCAAGGGACATTTCGAAACAGCCACCTCAGGGCCTTCCTGCGCAGTCGCTACTGGCCTCGCTCAATTCTCCGTCGGCGTTCTCTCGACCTGATCGATGACAAGCACATCCAGGGCAGCACGCGTGAATCGAGCTTAAGGCCAAGTTGCTTTAGCGAAGAGACAATGGCATCGCGCGGATCCGGTATAGCATTCGCGCCGGCCGGGTCTGCGTCCGGCGTTATGCTTCCAAGGGCCTTGTTTGCCAATGCCATCAGATCCACTTCGAAGGAACCCTGATACCTACCCTTCAGCCCTGTCTGATTCACAACCGGGCGGTCCACATAGCGGGAGAGCAAGGAGGCAAACGTCTCCATCGTCACGCCGTCGAATTCGTACCGCATCCGTCCGCTTTCTCCAATTTTCCAGAGGTAAACTTTCAGCATCGAAGCGATGCCTGATTCGCTGAGGCGCTAACTGGGAGGTACAGCCCCATGGCTGAACTATTGCACTTTGTCCGTATTATGACTGCCGCTCTGAAAGCCTTAGCTTGTCTAATAACCGTCTGGGCGATTGTTACGATTCTGTACGTAGCCAGTATTGTGTTTTTTGCCAGCCCCAAACACATGGGTGGAATCTCGGTCGATGTATCTGGGCTGACAAGGTCTCCGCTCTATTGGGCAATCCTCGTTGCCTGCACTCTTTCCAGTTTGTACCTCGTCTTCTCGCGCAGATAAACCAACGCCCGTCCTCACCGTGGCCTGCATTACCCATCGCGCCCTAGTACTTCGAAATAGTACTTTCGAAGCACCCCTGAATATTGAAGCCTCAGCCAATCCCGGTATATGATCAATCCTGCATTTCAGACTTTCAGCGACCGCTGAGGAGAAAACCAAATGAAAAGATGGGGCCTGTTTGCTGCATTATTGGGAACACTACTGTCCACCAGCGTAGCCAGCGCGAATACCATCTTCGTGACGAACGCTGCCTCCGGCATCATCGGCGAATACACAACCTCAGGGGCCGCGATCAACGCCTCGCTCATTACCGGGCTGAGCACTCCAGGCAGTCTCACAATTTCGAACTCTAACTTGTTTGTCGCTGTCGGAGGCAACACCATCGGCGAATACACCGCCGCCGGCGCGCCCGTGAACCCCGCGCTCATCACCGGGCTGCACAATGTGCATCAAATTAGTTCCTTCGGCTCAAACCTCTTTGTCGCAAATGGCGATCCCACTAACACCATCGGCGAGTACACCACCGCAGGCGCCACCGTAAACAGCGCCCTCATCTCAGGCCTCAACGTCGCTCACGGCGTCGCATCGAACGGCGCGAACATCTTTGTGCTGAATAACGCCAACGGCAATCCGGGAACGGGATTTATCTCGGAATATACGGCTGCCGGCAGCCTGGTGAACGCGTCGCTGATTACCGGACTCAGCAGTCCGGAGGAGATTCTCATCTCGGGATCGAATATCTTCGTCACTAACTTCGTTTCCGGCACCGTGGGCGAATACACCACCTCGGGAAGCACCGTAAATGCCGCCTTGATCTCCGGGCTGAACGGCCCCTATGGCATCGCCATCGACGGCACAAATCTGTTCGTGACGAATGCGCTCGGCAGCACTGTATCCGAGTACACTACCTCAGGAGTTTTGGTAAACGCAGCGCTCATCTCCGGACTAAGCACGCCCGGCGGCATCGCCGTACTCTCCACAGCCACACCCGAGCCCGGGAGTTTCGGATTTTTAGTCATCGCCTTGGCGTTGGGCTTCCTCGCCCACCGCCATCTTTCCAGTCGCCGCGCCGGTCACCAAACCGGCAATTAAATTTCAGCGCCCCTAACCTACTCACCGCAAACAGCTTTTGCGGAATAGCGCCCTCCCGCACCCCCTGCCTCCCGCCCGCGCCCGGTTTACCCTCAAACCGGAGCTATAGAAAATGTCATCCGAACTTCAATGCGCGGCCAATCGCGCCAATGCTCAAAAGAGCACCGGCCCCACCACTACCGCGGGCCTCGAAAAAGTCTCCCGGAACGCCTTGAAACACGGCCTCTGCGGTAAATTCCAGGTCCTGCCCACCGAAAGTCAGGCCCTGTACAACGCTCTCCTGGAGGGCTTCCTGCGTGCCGAACAGCCCGCCGACGAGGTCGAACGCGAACTGGTCACCAAAATGGCCCGCCACACCTGGCTCGCCGAGCGCGCTATCCGTTGCCAGGATAGTTGTTTCATCGTCCTGTCTGCATCAGAGGAGGACGAAGCTGCCCGCAAAGACCCTACCATCATCGATCTGCAGCTCGAACGCTTCATCCGCTACCACACCGCCCACGATCGCGCCTACCAGCGCGCCTCCAAAGAGCTGCAAGAGCGCAGAAAACAAAGGCTCAAGGCCGAAAATGGCTTTGTTTCGCAACAGCACAAGGAAGCCGCCGAAAAGCGCCGCGAAAAACGCTCGCAACAGCAGGATGAACTGCACCAGGTGCGTCACGCCACCGCTCAAATCAACTTCCAGATGAAAGAACAGCGGTATTTGAAAGCGACAGCGGCTTCCGGAGCATCCAAAACCGCGGACATAGGCGGCGAAATCCACCAAATCGCCGCCTGAAATCGCTCCAACTCACCTCGCTTTGCCCCGCTCGCACCCATCGTGCGCATGCTCCCTACTTCTGCTTCCGGCCCGCTTTCGTACTACCGGATAACCAGCGGAAGCGTCACGCTTGCTTTCCCGCCGCTCTTATCTTCAACCGTCAACGTAACGCTGTATGACCCTGCAGTCACCGGCGTGCCCGATAACGCGTTCGTCTTCTCGTCAACAACGATGCCTTGCGGCGCTCCGGAAACGCTCCACTTGTAACCGCCCGCACCGCCGCTCGCCGTCAGCGGCACCGGACCGTAAGCAGCACCCACGGCGCCATCGGGGAGCTTGCCGGCGGTGATCTTCAGATCCGTGAGTTTATCCTTACGCACATCGTTGGTGCGGAACAGCGTTTCAAATACTTCGCTCAGCTTCTGCGAGGCGCGGTCGGAAAACATGCCTACGAGCCCGCAGATCGCAATCACGCCGTACGGATTCACGGCACTGGCATCCGCGGGAGTTCCGGCCATAAATCCGCCGCGCACCACGGCGTAAAAGATCAGCGCCAGCGCTGCCCCCAGAAATGGCCGCGTCACATAGAAGTAGAACCAGCTTGTCTTGGCTGTCCGGTTGCCGATAAAATCGGCCAGAGACTTAATGGCATGGATATAGCTGCCAAGCGCTCCCGACAGCACGCCAAGCAACAGAAGCTGGATATTCAACGAGAGCGACCAGACGCCCCAAGGCGTTGACAACACGCCATAGGCCGCAGGTTTGAGCGTTATGGCTGCATTCTCAGCCGCCCGCGCCTGCAGCGCCTTATCTGCAGGAGTGAAGTCGAACCAGGAAAGAAAGGCTATGCCCGCGATGAGCAGAACGCCAAAGACGATCAGATAGATGATCAGAAACCGGCGCGCGCCGAGCTTGAGAGGACAGTCACCGCCGTCGTCATCCGGCTTGGAGGCAGACCACCACCAGAAAGCCGACGTGCCCAGTAGCACGATCAGGGCTGCCATGACGCCGCGCCATGCGATCGTGGCGCCTGCGTAACGCCAGGGCGACCAGATCAGAATCCAAACGATTACGGCAACCGCAATACGCAATGCACTTCGCATTTTTTCAATGAATACTCGTCCGGTATTCATCAATTCTATGCAAAGCAGGACTTACATTTGGAGACGCCCGCCGCCGCTAAAATGGAGCATGCCTGAGACGAACACCGCTCCACCATCGTTCGAAGCCGGACTGCAGGAGTTGGAGCGTATTGTGAAAGAGCTGGAGCAAGGCGATCTGCCGCTGGAAGAGAGCCTCAGACTGTTTGAAGCCGGAATGCGCATTAGCGCCGATTGCAAGCGGCAGTTGGAAGAAGCGGAAACGCGGGTCGAGATTTTGATGAAGCGCGGCAGCGAAGTTGTGCCCCAACCCTACAATCCGGATGCAGGCACAAAGTGATTGAAGCCGTGCAAAAGACGCTTCAGCAATATCTGGCCGATCAGGTGCAAGCGGTCGAGCGCGCGCTCGACAAGTGGACGCCTGCTGAAAGTGCCGAGCCGCAATCCATCCATACGGCGATGCGCTATAGCTTGTTTGCCGGAGGGAAGCGAATCCGGCCGGTTCTCGCGATAGCGGCAGCAGAAGCGATATCCGATTGCCCGGCGGGCATTGAAGACGCTGCGGCCACGCTCGAACTCGTCCATACTTACTCGCTGATTCATGACGATCTGCCGGCGCTGGATAACGACGATCTGCGGAGAGGTCGCCCGACTTGTCACAAAGTTTTCGGTGAGGCGATGGCCATTCTCGCAGGCGATGGGCTTCTGACGCTCGCGTTCGAGGTTCTAAGCCGGCTGCCGCACCGGAGTGCCGAGCAGCGGATCCATATGGTGCAGGAACTCTCAAGCGCGGCAGGAACAGTAGGCGGCATGATTGGCGGCCAGGTTCAGGATATTGAGGGTGAGGGCCGGCAGCCCACCGCTGCCCTGCTTGAAACCATTCACAAATCGAAGACGGGAGCGCTTCTGCGGGCGAGCGTACGTATAGGCGCCATCTACGCCGGCGCAAATGCGGAACAACTCGCCGCGCTTTCGGAATACGGCGAGCATATTGGGCTGGCCTTTCAGATCGTTGACGATGTTCTCGACATGGAAGAGTCGTCAGAGGCGCTCGGCAAGACGGCCGGAAAAGACCAGGCGCAGCAAAAGATCACCTTTCCAGCCGTTTATGGATTGGAGCGCTCCCGCAGCATGGCCGAAGAAGAGCGCCTGGCAGCGCATCGGGCGCTGCGCATATTCGATGATCGCGCTGAACGGCTGCGGCAGATCGCAGATTTTATCGTGCAGCGCCGCGCCTGATCATGCTAGCATCTTCGCCGCAGTCTCGGAAGCTCAGGCTCGATGTGGCCCTCGTGGACCGGCACTTTGTGGAATCGCGAGAGCGCGCGCAGGCTTTAATTCTCGCGGGAAAAGTACGGGTGGATGGGCAACGCGCCGATAAGCCCGGCCGCCCAGTTTCCGAGGACGCGCGCATAGAAATAGCTCAGCCGCTACGATATGTCAGCCGCGGCGGCATCAAACTCGAGGCGGCGCTGGCGGCGTTTGAAGTATCCGTTGCGCAGAAGGTGTGTCTTGATGTGGGCACGTCGACCGGCGGCTTTACCGATTGTTTGTTACAGCACGGAGCAAAACGGGTTCATGCTGTGGATACCGGAGCGGGACAGATTCATTGGAAGCTGCGAACCGATCCACGCGTGGTGCTGCATGAAAATGTGAACGCGCGTTATCTGACTTTCGAGGAGATTGGCGAGAACGTTGACATCGTCACATGCGATGTCAGTTTTATTTCAGTGACGCTACTGATTCCGGCATTGGAGAAATTGCTAACCACGGAAGGCATTTGGATTATTCTGGTGAAACCACAATTTGAGGCAGGGCGTGAGCTTGTGGGAAAGGGCGGGATTGTGCGCGACGCTACGGCGCAATTGGCAGCATGCCAACGCGTCGCGCAAGTATTGCAGGAAAGAGGTTTTTCGACGCGCTATATAGAGAGCCCCATCTTAGGTGCCGAAGGCAATCGCGAATTTCTTCTGGCGGCAACGCGCAATGGGGCAGCAGCTTCCGGCGTGACCGGCAACTATCATGCGAGAGATTAATACAGTCGGAATCATCTCGAAGCCGAACATCGCAGAGGCAGCCGGTATCGTTTGCAGCCTGATTGAATGGCTTGAAGAACGGGGGATTGCTTACGAGTGCGATGAGCAGACGGCCCGCTATGCGAATTTGAAACAGTTTCTCCCGCGCGAAAAATTGCCGGACGGAATCGATCTGATGATCGTTCTGGGAGGCGACGGTACCTTGCTATCTGCGGCGCGCGTGGTGGATGGACGCGACATTCCCTTGTTCGCAGTAAATCTGGGACATTTGGGATTTTTGACAGCCATCACGATTGAGGATCTGTTCCCCGAACTGGAGCGGGCTTTACACGGCGAGCACCGAATCGGACGCCGCCGAATGGTTGATAGCGAACTGGTGCGCGGAGGAAAGCTAATCGCAACCTATTCAGCGTTGAACGACGTGGTTGTTACCAAATCCGAGCTGGCGCGCATGATCGATCTCGACACACATGTCGACGATCATTTTGTGGCCGCCTATAAAGCGGACGGCCTGATCATCTCTACACCGACGGGCTCAACCGCTTACTCGTTGTCTGCGGGCGGGCCGGTTATCTTTCCATCCGTGGGCGCGCTGTGCATTACGCCGATCTGCCCGCACATGTTGACGAACAGGCCGGTGATAGTGCCGCACACAAGTGTGGTTCGCATATTGAATCACGGTGAGGAGGGGACCTATCTGACAATCGATGGCCAGGTAGGCGAGCCGATCTGCAAAGGAGATCAGATTATCTGCCGGTCGTCGCACAAAACGATACAACTTATTCGGCCACCGAAAATGCTTTTTTTTGATGTGCTGCGGGAAAAATTAAAGTGGGGCGAGCGCTAAAGCTTTCCCTCACCTCGTGGATCTTTATTGCGCTCGTTATCGGGACGCTGCTCGGCATTTTCACGCCCGGATTTGCCAAAAGCCTTGCCCCCATCAGCAATATTTTTCTGCGGCTTATCAAGTCGATTGTGGGACCGCTGCTTTTCGGCACTTTGGTGTACGGCATCGCCTCTGCGGGCGAGCTGCGCACCATGGGCCGTATCGCGGCAAAATCGTTGATTTACTTCGAAGTGGTCACCACGCTGGCGTTGATCATCGGGTTGCTGGTAGTCAATATTGTTCGGCCCGGCGCCGGCATGAGTCTTACCGGAGCCATAGCAGGTTCGGGCCTGACCGCAAGACCGGTGGCGTTCTCGCAGGTGCTGGAACACGCTGTTCCGCAGAACATATTTGAATCGCTCGCGCAGAACGATGTGCTGCAAATGGTCGTGTTTTTCTTCCTTTTCGGCGCCGCCTGCGGGGCTGTCGGGAAGAAAGCGGAACCGGTGGTCAGCTTCGCTGGCTCGGTCGCGGAAGTGATGTTTCGCTACACAAAGTACGTCATGTATGTAGCGCCGTTCGGTGTAGGTGCAGCTATAGCGGTCACGATCGGTTCAAAAGGCATCGGCGTTTTGTTCGGTTTAGGGAAGTTGGTTGGGGCGCTGTATTTGGCTCTGATTCTGTTTGTTGCGCTGGTGCTGGTCCCGACGCTTGTGATCGCGGGAGTTCCCTTGGCCAGCTTCTGGCAGGCCGTCCGGCAGCCGGGCTTGATCGCGTTTTCGACTGCATCCAGCGAAGCGGCGCTTCCTCTGGCGCTCGAAAACATGGAACGCTTCGGCGCGCCAAAGCACATCGTGGGCTTTGTGCTGCCGACGGGATACAGCTTCAACCTGACGGGCAGCACTCTTTATGTCTCGCTGGCATCGCTTTTTATCGCGCAGGCGGCGGGCATTCGCATGCCGCTCGAAACGCAGATTGCCATGATGCTGACGCTGATGCTAACCAGCAAAGGCATCGCCGGAGTTCCGCGCAGCGGGCTCGTCCTGCTGGCTGCTACCGTTGCGAGCTTTCAAATGCCGGCCGAAGGGATCACGCTGGTGATGGGTGTCGATGCGCTTCTGGATATGGGGCGCACTTGTGTGAACGTGTTAGGGAATTGCGCAGCGACCGCCGTGGTCGCTCGCTGGGAGCGCGTGCCGTTAACGGCTAAGTCGACTAAAGCGTTGGAAGTCGAAGCTTAGAAAATGTGCTTGATGCCTCTGCCGATGCCTTTTAGGATCTTGCCGGCGCCTTTGGTGGTGCCCACCGTAGCATCTTTGCCGGCGTAAACCGCGCCTTTGCCGACATCAGTTGCGGCATCGATCGGATGCAAGGTGACTGCATCGACAGCGCCTTTCCCCGCGCCTGCAGCCGCATGGCCCGCCGCGCCCGCAGCACCTTTGCCGATATCGCCAGCGCCGCTGGCGACGTCGCCGCCCGCGCTTCGGCCATGTTTCCTTTGCTTGACGGTCCGCTGCTGCGTGGTGGTTTCCGGCGCTGGCTGCTGGTCCTGTCGCGCCAGGGCAGGCACGCCCAGCCCCACGATGAGCAGGGGCGTTAGAGACAGAGATTTGAGCCGCATACTTCTCCTTTTTATTGGGACGCTTTCGACAGATCTATAGTTGCTTCGAGAGCCGGATACGCTCAATGCTGTTCGCTAAGCCTGTATTCTCATCGGCATCGATCAGTACGGCGTGCAGCTCAATGCCGTGCCGTGCGGCTTCCATGCGCCCGTGTAAACCGGTGAGAAAGCGGCGCAAAATCGTGTCTTTGTCGACTCCGATAACCGATTCGTAGGGTCCGGTCATTCCCGAGTCAGTCTGATAGGCGAGCCCGCGCGGCAGAATCCGTGAATCAGCCGTGGCGATGTGGGTGTGAGTTCCGATCATCGCGGTCGCCCGTCCATCGAGATACCATCCCATGGCCATTTTTTCGCTGGTCAGCTCGGCGTGGAAATCGACAAACCGGATTTTCATCTGCGGATCGAGAGCCTGCAACAACTCATCCGATTTGCGGAACGGGCAGTCGATATTCGGCATGTGCGCGCGGCCTTGCAGATTGAGCACCGCATACGGAACGCCGTTGCGCGCTTTGCCCGTATATACGCCGTTTCCCGGTAAACCGGGCGGATAGTTGGCAGGCCGGAGAAGACGCGGCTGGTGTTCGTAATAGTCGTGGATCTCGCGCTTATCAAAGCTGTGATTGCCACCTGTAAGGACGTCGATGCCGAGAGATAGAAGCTCTTCCGCAATAAGTGGAGTGATGCCGAATCCGCCGGCGCTATTCTCGGCGTTCGCAATGACCAGGTCGACCCGGTGTTCAGTCACGAGCCGGTTCAGATGTTCAGCGACAATGGCGCGTCCACCGGAAGCGAAAATGTCGCCGATAAACAGAATGTGCATTCAATTTCATCTCGCGTACAACGGCGCCAAACGCCTGTGCGCTCGAAATAAGAAAACGTTCCCGGCGAGAGCTTCCGGCAGGCCTCCGTCATTGACCCCTAAGAGAACAGGGGGGAATCCTCCGAGCGCCTTTAGGCTTCTCCATGGCATCTGACGACACCGGAGCCTGCACACCAGCACTTAATTCGAGTGGGACTCCATGACATTGACTATCGGATCAATTTTTTGGAGACCGAGCGGACGCTCTCGCGGGGAACGCTTCTTTCCGCAGAATACCAGAGAGCTACCGTGGCCCGGTAGAACGATTTCAATTTTTCTAAAAGCTGCGTTTACTTCTTTTTGTTTGACCGAATGCCGCACTGGCTCTAAGTTGGCACCAAGCAGTTGTTGAGCCGATTAAAAAGAGAGGGAACGTTGTTTATTGGATCGCTGAGCCGTGCCGCCGCAATTTCTGCCATTTTGCTGGGCAGTTTGGATGTTAGGGCGATTGCACAAGATACCCGAACAGTGACTGAGCCGGTTTTCCCGGCATCCTGCACAGTTTTGACGGCGCAATTGGCGGCCACAAATGGAGATTTGCCGGCTGCCGATGAGAACAGCTTTGACACGCAGCGCATTCAGGACGCCATCAATACTTGTACGGCGGGACAGGCTGTGGAGCTTGCGCCGGGAGCGTCCGGGAATAATGCGTTTCTAATACAGCCCATTCAGCTTGCCTCAGGCGTCACGCTGCTGGTAGATGCCGGCGTGACGGTTTTTGCGTCACGCAACCCGCGCGACTACGATGTACAGCCAAATTCCTGCGGGATTGTGGCGGCGTCGAGTGCCGGGTGCCAGCCCATCATCACGATCAAAAACGCTTCCAACAGCGGTGTGATGGGGTTCGGCAAGATTGACGGGCGAGGCGGGGACACACTGCTCGGCCCCGGCGCGCCGGCCAACACCTCCTGGTGGGATCTGGCGAGTCAGGCACAGCAGGAGAATTTGAGCCAGTTTGTTCCCCAGACGCTGAACATTTCGAATTCGAATAACATCACGCTATACAAAATCACGCTCAAGAACTCACCGACTTTTCACGTTGCCACCAGCAACCTGAACGGCTTCACGGTATGGGGAATCAAGATTACGACGCCATACTCAGCGCGCAATACAGATGGAATCGACCCTGGCAATTCGACGAATGTCACGATTACGAACAGCTATATCTCGGATGGCGACGACGAAATTGCAGTGGGCGCTTCCCATGCCGGTTCCTCGAACATTTCGATCACCAACGATCACTTATACGACGGCCACGGCGTATCGATTGGGAGTTACACCACGGGCGGAGTGACCAACATGCTTGTGGATCACGTGATGATGGCGGGCGATACGGCCGACCCAAACGCAAACGGTATCCGCATCAAGTCGGCCGACGACCGCGGCGGTACTTTGACCAACATCACATACCAGAACATGTGCATCAAGAATGTCAGATCCTTGTTGCAGTTCAACCCGCTATACAACACAAATTCCGGCACGCTGATTCCATACTTCAAGTCCATTGCGCTGAGTAACGTCCACTTTCTCACGGAAGGCAGCGTGGAACTGGACGGCGCCGATGCAGACCATCCGCTCGGGCTGACTCTCGACAACGTGATTTTCGATTCGCTCAAGCCGAGCGACCTGACACCGGCGCCGCAGTATGCAAACATCACGCTCGGCCCCGGTCCGGTTTCAAGCAACCTCGTGAGCAATCTTTCGGGCACGGGCGTAACGGTGACCAACAACATCACGAATCTCAACGAAGCCCCGTTCAGTTGCACGAATGCGTTTGCCTATTTGGCGGGCGAATTAACTGGGCCATCTGCAACCGTGAACGGCGGTCAGGTGGTTAATTTGATTGCAATTGTGCAACCGGTGATGGCGGGCGCAGCGCTTCCAACCGGGAGCGTGCAGATTCTCGAGAACGGGAATGTAGCAGGAACCGCCACTCTTTCCGGAAGAAGCGATCTGGTGAACATTGCCCTGACCAATGTTACACAGGGGCAGCATACGTACACGGCCAGTTACTCGGGTGATGGGAATTACGCGCCGCTTTCTTTCGGCTCTTATACAGTGACAGTCAATGCCGCATCGGGGGCGCAAAGCCAGACAACATTGCAGGGAGCGTCCGGAACTGTTTATTACGGGACACCGCTGCAGCTTTCCGCGACCGTTTCCGGTTCAGGTGCGACGCCGACGGGATCAGTTGAGTTTTCGTCGGGGAACACCGTTCTAGCAACGGTACCGCTCTCTTCGGGAACCGCAACGTACACGCTGGCGGGATTGCCGGCGGGGCAGTACTCGATCACAGCGGCCTACACCGGTGATCAGAACTACGCAGGGTCGATATCCGCTTCATCATCGCTCACCGTTTCGCCTGAGCCGACGCAAACATCTCTGCAGTCTTCAGCCACGCAGGCGAACTACGGACAAACGGTAACACTGACGGCGACAGTTTCATCTTCAATTGGCACGCCGCCGGGCACAGTCGCCTTCTACGATTCCTCGACTCTGATTGGAACTGCCGCACTCGCGAATGGCACCGCAACAGTCAATGCCGCCCTGGCTACGGGCACGCATACAGTCACGGCGTCGTACGTTGCCACGCAAAACTTTTCTGCGTCGACATCGGGTCAGGTCACGATCACGATAAATCTGTCTTCGAATGCGACGCTAAGCACGCTTCCTGAGACATTGCCTTACACCATTTCAACCTTGGCGGGCGGGGCTAGCTCGAATTGTGCGGCGGGCAACGGCATCGGTGACGGCTGCCCCGCTACACAGGTGGTGCTTTCGAGCGATCTGCGCGGCGTTACTGCCGATCCCCTGGGTAACATCGTGTTCACCGATACCAATAACAACCGGATTCGGAAGATTAGCGCGACTACCGGCATTATCTCCACGATTGCCGGTGGGGGCACGGCCTGCGCCGCTAAGATCGACAGTTACGGTGATGGCTGTCCGGCAACACAGACCGGAAACTTTAACCATCCGCGCGGGGTTTGGACCGATGCGAGCGGGAATATATTTATCGCCGGCTATAACGACAACCTGATCCATGAAATACAGGCATCTACCGGAAACATGGTGATGATTGCTGGCGCGCTTTCGGGCGGCAGCGGCCTATCGGGCGCCGGAGCAGATAATGTGCCTGCCACGAGCTCGGCGCTAAAAGGACCGCGGGGTGTCTGGACAGACCTGAACGGCAATATCTATATCTCCGATAGCGGCAATAACAAAGTTCGTGTCGTTTACCAGGGCGGCCTGATTCCGAATGTGGCGACTCCCGTTGTGGGCAATATCTACACGGTCGCGGGAAATGGAACTGCTGGTACGGCCGGGGATGGAGGCCCGGCAAACGCCCCCGGTGTTGAGATCAACAATACACAAGGCGGCGTAACGGATGTAAACGGCAACGTCTTCATTGCGGATGGCGGCGGGCGTGTGCGCGTGGTGTACATGGGCGGGACTATTGTCGCGCAGTTGATTGCAACGGAAAACAGCGGCGTGACGGCCCAGGTGGGGTATATCTACTCGATTGCCGGCGGTGGCAGCACACCGGGCAGCACTACACCGGCATTGGCTACCAGTGTGGCCCTCAGTGGACCCCAAAAACTGGCGCTCGATCCGGATGGAAATCTCTATATCAGCGATTCCAGCGCGAACGCAGTCTGGTTTCTGGACATCCGCAGCGGCTACATTCGTTTGATTGCGGGCGGCACAAAGACGGTGTGCGCCAACGCCACGGATACGATCGGCGACGGCTGCCCGGCAACTCAGGCAACTATTACATCTGGCGGAAATGGTATCGGCATTGGCCTGGATAATAAAGGAAACCTGTATGTCACAGATACAACCGATCTGCGCATTCGCAAAGTATCGACGAATACGAGCTTCAGCGCCACAGCAGTAAATAGTTCGCAGACTCAGACGCTATTCGTTCACTACATACCCGGTGATGGCCCGGCTACACAAACGCCATTTACAATTCCAAGTAGCTATAAAGATTTTTCGCTGGGCGCGCCCTCCTGCGCAACCAATGCAGATGCAAGTACCGATTGCTTTATAACTGCGCAATTTACTCCTCTGGTTCCCGGTTGGCGAGGAGCGCCGCTTAGTATCGTTTCAAAAGCTCCCGCAACAACTTATGCCGGGCTACAAGGCATCGGGACGGGTGCCGGCGGCGCAATCGATCCAGCAACGCAACTGAATATCGGAAGCGGGATCGTTCCGCAGGGTGTGGCTACGGATTCTGGGCAGAACGTATACGTCTCAGACGGTGCTACGGGCAGTGTCTTAAAATTTGCGCCGGGGAGCAGTTCTCCGGCGGCAATCGGCGCCGGGTTTATTTCCCCGCAAGGTTTGGCCGTCGATAGCGCGGGGGACGTGTATGTAGCCGATATGCGCGCGCCGTCGGTAGAACGCATCGCGCCGGATGGAACCCTCACTTCTATCGGTAGCAACTGGAAATCGCCCAAAGGCATTACGTTGGATGCCAACGGGAATCTTTATGTCGCCGATCCGGGCCAGGCAAAAGTGATCGAAATAGCTCCGAATCTTACATATGAGATGACTGTCGGCAGCGGCTTTACCTCGCCCGTTTCGGTCGCGGTGGATCCATCCTTCAACGTCTATGTGGCTGATAACTCAACTGGTGCGGTCACGAAGATTACACCGGCCGGTGCAACCAGCACGATAAATACTTCGGCAGCATCGCCGAGCGCACTCGCAACGGACGCCGCAGGAAATCTGTATGTACTGGATTCGGCTTCACTGGATGTGATCCTGGTGGCCTTGTCCGGAATTGGGCCCGCACCGATTGCTGCAAACCTGCAAGCACCCGCAGCAATTGCGATCGATGGAACAGGCAACGCTTATATCGCAGATAGCGGCAAGAGCTCTATTGTCGAACTCGAGCGCACGCAGGGCGTGTTGACGTTCGGAGATACGGCTACGACGCTTACGGCTGTGCTTACAAGCATCGGGAACCAGCCGATAACGCCATCCGGCTCGGGATTCACACAGACAGACGCCAACGACTTCAACTTATCCACGGCAGGCACCCGCGGCTGCAATTTCAGTAACACCCTGGCAGCGGGCCTTGCCTGTACGCTTTCTGCGCAATTTACGCCGAAGCAGACCGGCGCGCTCACAGACTTCGCGACCTTTACGGGGAATTATGCAAATCTGTCATTTGCAAATCCGCAATCGTTGCAGTTGGTTTTGAACGGAAATGCATCTTCGACGGTATCGCCGACTTCTGTGGCGCTAAGCATTCAGCCACCCTCGCCGGTTTACGGACAAACGATTAACGCACAGATCATTGTATCTTCAAGTGCAGGAACTCCGAGTGGTTCGGTGACTATCTCGCTCGATGGCGCGGCGATTACAACGGCCGGCTTGGGACCGAACGGAAGCGCAACTGTTCCACTATCTGGCGTTACTGCAGGGAAACACACTTTGTCCGCTGTTTATGGAGGCAACGCGTCCTTTTCCGGCTCTTCGAATAGCCTGACCTTTAGCGTTGCACAGGCGTCTACGACGATTACGTGGAATCCTCCGTCCACGAGTATCGTTTACGGCAATACTCTTGCGAGCACGCTGAATGCGACTGCTCCCGTTCCGGGCACATTTGCATACAGCGCGACATCGACGGCCGGAACAACCGCCGTGAATGGATCGACCATTCTGACGGTAGGCACGTATACCCTTACGGCGATGTTTACGCCGACAGATTCGACCGACTATTCAGCAGCCAGCGCGCAGATCACATTGGCCGTGACGAAAGCCGGAACGAGCACCGGCGCCGGGATTACTCAAACTGTCGTCGCATCAGACAATTCGGGCAATTTTACTTCAATCGGCGCTGCACTGCAATCTTTGCCAGCGACTGGCGGTTCGCTCTATATTAAACCTGGAAGTTATAAAGAACAGGTCATTGTAAAAACGCCGAATGTCGCGGTGTACGGATTGGGTGGCGATCCAACTAAGGTCATCATCACCGATGATTTGTCGGCCGGGCCCAATAACTTCAATGGAAAACTGGGAGATCAGGGGTCGGCAACCGTGCAGGTTCTAGCGGACGGCTTTTATGCAGATCACCTGACGCTCGAAAATACATTTGACCTGGAGCAGAATCAGGACACTACGCCCAATGCGCAAGCGCTAGCTTTGTGGGTTAGCGCCGATAAAGCAGTATTTAACAACTTAAATTTCATCGGGCGGCAGGATACCGTTTATGGGGGATCCAAAGGTTGTACCAGTACGACCTGTACGCCGGCGCGACAGTACTTCTATAACGCCTACGTCGAAGGAAACGTCGATTATATTTTTGGTGATGGCGCTACGGTGTTCGAATCATCGATTATCCACACGGTCTATCACGGAACCGCCAACGGCGAGGCGACCATAACAGCGCAAAACAAGAAGTATACCGGGAGTGGAAGCTATCTCAGTGGCGAAGTCTTCTCGAATAGCACGCTAACGGCTGAGAATGACAGCGGCACGATGACCAATCTGTACCTGGGGCGCCCCTGGGGCACTTATTCGACGAATGTCTGGCTGAATACGAATATGGCTGCGCCTGTTAATCCAGCAGGCTGGATCGAATTTACGCCCGGTGTGACGAATAATCTACCAACCAGCGACTACGCCGAATACAATTCGTACGGACCTGGCGCGGCTGGCCCAAGGGAGCAATATGCGATCCAACTTACAGCGACGACAGCGGCGGCCTGGCAGCCTCTCACGTTTCTGGCAGGTAGCGACGGATGGAATCCACAGGCTGCGCTCGCGCAAGGCGCGGCCGGCGTGGTACCTGCGGCCAATTCCATTACCTCCAGCCAGGGCGAGAAATTCACAATTGTGGCCCGGATTGCTCCTGCTGTGAGCGGCATACCGACCGGAACCGTCACGTTTCTGGATAACGGTTCCACATTAACCACCGTGAATGTCGATGCGAGCGGTGAGGTGATGTTGGATGGATCGACGCTCGGCCCGGGCCAGCACTCGATTACCTTGCAATATTCGGGCGATTCGAATTTTGCCAGCAGCACTTCGGCGGCCCTGACGGTTAATATAAGCAGCGGCTGCGCCACGGATGTGACATCGCAAGTTACCGTGACACGCGGGGGATTCCGCTTTAATCATGGAACGAACATGTTTGTCGAGACGGTGACCGTCACAAACAATGGAACCGGTTCGTTGACCACGCCTGTGCTGGTACTGGATAATCTCAGCTCCAATGCGAAGCTCGCAAATGCAGGTGGAACAACGCAATGCGCGGCGCCGACGGGGAGCCCGTGGATTGCCCTTACGACGCCGCTGGAGCCCGGGCAATCGACCAGCGTGAACTTAAACTTTTCGGATCCAAGCATGTCGGCTATTCAATACAGCTATCGTGTCCTGGCAGGCAGCGGAAGTTATTAATAGAAGGAGGCTATTTTGAACTATCGCTTAGTCATGGCGTTGATGATGTTAGTCGGAACAGTGTGCGATGCAGACGTTATTTATAACGTCACGTTGAACACGGCCCCGCTAATTGGGAATTCCAATGCACCCTTTGCTCTTGATTTTCAGTTAACCAGTGGGAACTCGAGCAGCGGCGTTGTCAACTCGGCGACGCTCTCAAATTTTTCATTTGGGGCAGGCGGGTCGGCGGGAACCGGGCATCCGTTCAGCAATTCGGGGAATGCCTCAGGCACGCTAAGCTCAACGGTATCTCTGAATACCAGCGGTGGGTCGTTTTTCAATGAATTTTCCCAATACTTTAATCCGGGATCAAGTTTGTCATTCAAGCTCGACCTTACAAACTTCGCCGAGCCGGCAGGCAGTTTCCCGGATGAGTTTGCTTTTTATCTGATCGACCATACAGGCGGACCTGTTTTGACGACCGACACCACGGGAAATTCGCTGATCTTTATTGACCTCACAGGTTCTGCGCTGCACCCGAATGTTTTTACAACAACGAGTGATGGCGCCAGCATAACCCCTGCCATTACGGCTGTGCCGGAGCCGGGGACAGCGCCGTTAGCGGCTCTAATGTTTCTGTTTAGCGCGGCTGCAGGCGCTCAGCGATTTCTTTTTCGGAAATTGCACCTTCCTTGATCACACGCCAATAGGGCTCCGTGATATCGACCGTTGTTGGGCCGGCGCCGGTGCAGAGGCCGCCGTCGAGAACCAGGTCGATGCGGCCGTCCATGGCTGCGAATAGCTCGATTCCGCTGGAGACGGTGGGTTCTCCCGACAGGTTGGCGCTTGTGGCAATCAGTGCATGACCTGTTTTTTCGATGATGGCGTTCAACAGATTGGATTTTGCGTGGCGCATCGCAAGACGCCCGGTATTTCCGGTGACTTTGAGAGGCACCTTGGCGGCGGCCGGGACAATCATGGTTAGCGGGCCGGGCCAGAAGTGTCTTGCCAACACGTAAAAGCGGCTGTTCAGTTCCTTGGCCAGATCCTCGGCCATAAGCATGTCAGAAACTGCGAGAGGCAGGGAGCGGATGGTCTCACGTCCTTTGGCGGCGAAGACGCGGCCGACGGCTCTCAGGTCGAAGGGGTCGGCCACGATCGAATAGAGCGCGTCAGTTGGCACGCCCACAAGTCCTCCCCGGCTGATTTCGCGTACAGCTCTATCTACTGCGCCGGGGTAGGGGTTTTCAACATCGACTTCAATCAGGTCAGTCGCCACAGGAAGATTCGAGTTTAGACGATTTTATTCAGCGCTCGCCCAACGCCTGGGCGACTTGGACCGCCATCTCATAGCGGCCAAAGGGGGCGCTCAGTTGCGCGCCTTGCACCATGGAGCGAATGCGAGTGCACATCTCCTGGGCGATAGCAATTCCTTCGGCGCGCGCTTTCTCGGCACTATCGGCTCGACGCATGCGGTCCATGTACTCCTGTGGAACGGGCACGCGCAGTTCGTTCACCATAAACTCGGCATTACGAAAACTGGTGAGCGGCCATATGCCGGCAATAACCGGAACTCGATACTGCCCGGTTCTTTTCAGAAAATACTCAAGCAAATCGAGATCGAAGACCGGCTGAGTGACAACGTATTCCGCGCCTGCCTCCATTTTCCAGGCAAAGCGGCGCAGCTCCTCATCCATGTTGAGCGCGCCAGGGTTCGCGCCGACGCCAATTAATAAACTTGTTTGCGAGCCAATCGGATTGCCGCCGATATCAAGGCCCTGGTTCAGATTGTTGACGATGTTCGTCAGCCCGATGGAATCTACGTCGAATACTGCCGTGGCATCGGGATAAGTTCCCATTCGCGGCGGATCACCCGTAATACAGATAAGGTTGCGGATGCCCACTGTGTTCGCACCGAGCAGCTCTGACTGGATGCTCAGGATGTTGCGGTCACGGCAGCAGAAATGGAGGACAGCTTCGATTCCGGCCTGCGTTTGAATAAGCTGGCAGGTGACCTGCGCACTCAGACGGGCGCTGGCGCGAGGGCCATCCGGAACGTTGATGCAATCGATACCGGCATCTCGGCAGAGCCGGGCGCCTTCGATCTCCTTGGATGCGTTGACACCACGCGGAGGCAGAATCTCAACGAAAGCGACAAACTTGCCCGCAGCCAGCTTTGCGCCGAGTTGAGACTTTTCGGCCATCGGAATCTTCGGTAGCCGCTTTACTTCGGCCTTGGCCTCTTCCGAAATGATTACCGTGGAGCGATGTTGAATGGGCTGTAGCGAGCGGACCTCACTACAGATGTTCTTGATATGGTCCGGAGTGGTACCGCAACAGCCACCAATGAGGCGGACGCCCGCTTGCAGAAAACGGCGGGCATACTGCGCGATATATTCTGGCGAGCAGAGATAAATATTGCGGCCTTCGACGGTGGCAGGCAAACCGGCATTCGGCATAGCGCTGGTGGGCTTGGCCGTGAGCGCGAGCATCTTCTCAATGGTTTCGAGGACGACCTTGGGCCCGGCGGAGCAGTTGACGCCGATCACGTCTACGGGCAAGTCGTTCAGTGCGCGTGTGAACGTTTCCGTGCTGGCCCCATCGCGAAGGCGGCCATCATCTTCGACGGTCACCTGCGCCACTACGACTATGTCGGGGCCGGCCGCTTCGCGTACTGCATGAATAGCTTCGCGTAACTCACTCAATTCATAGAATGTTTCGAGCACGAACAGATCGACACCAGCGGCCAGCAGAGCCTCGGCCTGCTCGCGAAAGATGGCGCGCGCTTCGGCGTAAGACATGGGACCGAGGGGCTCGATTTGAGTTCCCAAGGGGCCGATAGCGCCTGCGACGAATGCCTTTTCGCCAGCCGCTTCGCGCGCTAAACGGACGCCGGCTTGGTTGATAGCGCGCAATTTCTCCGCGAAACCGAATGCCCCGAGGCGCACACGATTGCCGCCGAACGTGTTGGTTTCCAGAACCTCAGCGCCGGCTTTGACATATTCCTGATGAATTTCCTTCACCAGAGCGGGAGCCGAGACATTGAGTTCATCAAAACAGCGGTTGATGAAGATGCCTTTGGAGTAAAGCATCGTACCCATGGCGCCATCGGCTACAACGATTTTCGACTCAATCTTCTTGCGGAATTCGGCAGCGCGGGTTTGTGTAGGAGGTTCGGCTACAGGCATGATGAAGCAGTTGAATCACTACCGCCCAGAAGCTTCCCGAAAGGTCGCCGGTGGCTAGTGGATTACCAAGATTGTACCGCTTCAGCGGTAAACATCGTAATTCGATCGCCGGGGGACACGCTGAGTGCCTGAGCGGCGCTTTGCTGGTTAATGCCGATTTCAAGGTAACCGGAACTGCCGTGATAGACGAACGGAACGCCGGGCGGCGCAGCGCCGAAAGTATTGTAGAACTTGTTTATTCTGTGCCGGTTGACATCCAGAATGAAATTAGAACTTGAAGTGTTAGAAAGGAAGTTTGTAATCAGATTACCGAAGTGATCGATACTCAGCACAATGCCTTCCCAAACGCCGGGCTGAACCTGCCGGGGCGTGAGATCGCGGAAGCGCTGCGGGTGCTGAAGAATTGGCCCGACGTCTTCCGCTTTAGCTTTGCCGCTCGCGAGGAAGGCAGCGACGGGCGAGAAGATATCGCGGCCGTGGAAGGTGTGGGAGGGCGAATCCAACCAAAGGCGGCGGTTGGTGATCTCACGGACTACGGCCTGGCTGTCCCGATCGAGTATCAGGGTAAGCAAGCCATTATCCGGGGCGACGAAGAACTGATCGCCGGCTTCAGCCAGAATAGCTTTACGCTCAGTTCCGACGCCGGGGTCGACGACAATGACGTGAATCGTCCGGGGCGGGAAGAAGGAGGCCGCCTGGCTGATAGCATGCGCTCCCGCGAGGATGGAGAACGGGGGCAGATCATGGGTGATGTCCATAATGGTCGCGTTTGGACAGCGGGTCAGGATGACGCCTTTCATGGTTCCCACGTAGTGGTCTGAAAGCCCGAAATCTGTGGTGAGGGTAATGATGGGCGGCGCGGAGGGCAGTGCCATACGTTGCTAAAATTGTAAAGAATTCCTTTTTATTCCGCCCGCAGGTGCAGGCGAACTTTCGTTCCTCCTGCAAACATTTTGCTGTTTTTCGATCACAATGCGACCACACCTGTAGCGCCCCAAGTGGCGGCTGCCATGGATGCTGCCGTGCGCGAAGTGTTCGGTAACGCCTCGAGCACTCATCGAACGGGACAAATCGCGCGGGAGCACCTGGAGAACGCGCGAGCGACAGTTGCGAAATTCATGAATGCTTCGCCGAACGAAATTGTTTTTACAAGCGGCGGGACCGAGTCGAACAATCTGGCAATTCTGGGGCTTATTCGTTCGCGTAAAGGCCGCGTGGTTTCGCGTAAAGGCCGCGTGGTAACGACGGCGATCGAACATCCTTCCGTGCTGGAATGCTGCCGGCAAGTGGGGGCTTACATGGTTGCGCCTGCCGAGCGGATATGGGAGTTCGTTACGGACGACACAGTGCTTGTGTCAGTGATGCACGCCAATAACGAAACGGGCTCGATTCAAGACATTGCTGAACTGGCGCGCCGGATTCGCGAGCGGCGAGCCGCCGGGCAAGAGATTTATCTGCATTCGGACGGAGTGCAGGCGCTCGGGAAAATAACGGTGGACGTAAAGGCGTTAGGAGTAGATCTTTACTCAGTGAGCGCGCACAAGGTGTTTGGGCCGAAGGGCATGGGCGCGCTGTATGTGAGGCGCGATGTGCCCTTAGCGGGTGTTCAGTTCGGCGGGCGCCATGAGCGGGGACGGCGAGCGGGTACGGAGAACGTGCCAGGCACCATAGGCTTTGCGCGGGCGGTAGAAGTGGCGCGTGAAAACGAATTGCATGCGGGCGAACTGCGCGATTACTTTGAAGCTGAAATTCTGCGGCTTGTACCGGACGTAGAAGTAAATGGGGCGAGTTTGCCGCGATTACCGAATACGAGCAACCTGCTGTTTCGTGGCATCGCGGCGGAAGCTCTGGTGATTGCTTTGGATATGCGCGGAATGGCAGTCTCGACGGGGGCGGCGTGTAGTAGCGGCTCAGTTGAGCCATCGCATGTACTGCTGGCCATGGGCCGGAGCCGTGAAGAAGCAAAATCGAGCGTCCGTTTTTCCTTTGGACGGTACAACACTCGGGGTGACGTAGAACAGCTTGTGGAAGCCGTTGTCTCATGCGCCGGCAGACTGCGGCGCGGCCGCTCACGGGAGGCTCAGCTTGTCAGTTGAGCAGAAGCCCTCGATCGCGGTGGCGATGTCAGGCGGAGTCGATAGTTCGGTTGTCGCGGGATTGCTGCACCGGCAAGGTTATAGGGTAGTTGGGATGACCATGCAACTCTGGAATCAGCGGCGGCTGCCTGAGCTGGTTCCGGAGAGCGGCCTTACAGGCCGGTGCTGCTCGCTCGATGATGTGTACGACGCCCGTTCCGTAGCGAGCCTGCTCGGGATTCCATACTACGTGGTCAATTTCGAGGAGCGATTCGAGCAGCAGGTAGTCAAACCATTCGTAGAAGATTACTTAGCAGGCCGAACGCCAATTCCCTGCACGCTCTGCAATAACTTCATCAAGTTTGATCAATTTCTCGAAATGGCGGATGCAGCCGGTGCAGAAAAAATCGCGACCGGGCATTATGGACGAGTGAGGTTCGATGGCGGCACGGGCCGCTATCAGATGCGGACCGGCGTAGATCGAAGCAAAGATCAAAGTTACTTTTTATTTGGCCTGACTCAGGCTCAATTAGCGCGAACGCTTTTCCCACTGGGTGAGATGGTAAAGACGGAGGTGCGTGAGCTGGCAAGAGAGTTGGGCTTGCCGATTGCTGAAAAAAACGACAGCCAGGAGATCTGTTTTGTCCCCAACGGCGATTATGCCGCGTTCATTGGCGCTTATTTCCGCGAACAAGGGATCGATGCAGCTCGAAGCGAGGGAGAGATTGTGGACACCTCGGGGCGCGTCTGGGGAGAACATGCAGGGACACATCACTTCACCGTTGGGCAGCGGAGAGGGCTACGCGTCGCAGCCGGTGAGCCGCTTTATGTGATCGCGACAGATCCGAAGACGCAGAGAGTAATCATCGGCCGTAATGAAGAACTGCTGCGTCCTACCTTGATGGCGAAAGACGTAAACTGGCTATCGATCGCGGCGCTCGACGAACCGCGACGAGCAACCGTGAAGATTCGAAATAAGCATATTCCTGCGGCAGCGACTTTGATTCCTACCGGCAATCCTCAGCGGACTGAAGTGCATTTTGATCAGCCGCAACGCGCCGTGACGCCAGGACAGGCGGCCGTCTTTTACGACGGCGATTGTGTCTTAGGCGGCGGCTGGATCGAATAGACTTCCAAGTTGGCGAACCCGAAGAACTGGCTTCAGACTCGCGCTGAATATGCGTTGGCTTGGAGCCTCATGGGGATGCTGCGTACCCTGCCCTTGCCTTTGGCCAACACATTGGCAAGAGCGGGCACACGCACCCTTGATCTTGTGCTTCCGAGATTACGGCGCGTTGCAATGACGAACCTTCAATTCGCAATGCCGATGAACACGCCGTCTGAACATGTGGAGATTGTCGATGGGGTTTTCGAAAGCCTGGCGCGAATTCTTGTATCGATGGGCCGATTTCCGGACCTGAACGCCAGAAACATCTCGCAATGGATTTCCTATGAGGGGCTGGAGCATTATATGGGCGCAAAAGCCGCGGGACGAGGAATTCTGGTAGCGACGGCTCATCTGGGCAACTGGGAGTTGAGCGCATTCGCGCACGCGCTGATGACTGAATCGATGAACGTGATGGTAAGGCCGCTGGACAATCCGCTGGTGGATCGATTGGTGGAATCGCGGCGGACGCTTTCGGGCAATCGATTGATTTTGAAGCGGGACGCAGCGCGTTCTGTCGTAAAGGCACTGCGGAATAACGAGGCAGTCGGGATTTTAATTGATCAGAATACAAGCGCGGCTGAAGGAGTTTTCATTCATTTTTTTGGACGGCTTGCCTGCGCTGGATCGGCCTTTGTGAAGCTGGCACATCATTCCGGAGCCGCCGTTCTGCCGGGATTCGCTCTGTGGGATGCGGCGCGCAAATGCTACGTGCTGAGGTTTTATCCGCAGATTCCAATGGGTGGCAATGTCGAGCACGATACGCAACAGATTCACTCTTCGATTGAACGTGTGATTCGCGAATATCCGGATCAGTGGATGTGGATTCACCGGCGATGGAAGACCCGGCCCGAAGGCGAAGATCCCATCTACTGACCGCTATCTGACGGCGTGGTGTCTGGCAACGGGCCGCTGATCCAATCCCAGAATGGCGGTGACGTAAGGAGCAATGGACTGCGGAACAGTTAGCGGCTCCCGGTACGTCAGGTACTGATTGCCTTTATCATCTGTGGCGCGACAAAGGTGGATTCCGAAGGCCTCGTCCATTTGCTGCGCGCTGCCTTCGATCTTCACCGTACGAGTCTGAAAATTTTCATCCAGAATCTTCAACCCGTAGTGCTGGGCGAACGAACAAATGGCGGACACCTCATTGGGATCTGCCATGGTGGTTGCGACGGTGTTGGGCTCAGCCGAAGCGGGCGCACGCCGCAGCAGAATGGAGGCGGTCACGAGTTCCTTGGCCGGATCCGGCAAGTTTGTGAACCGAACAGCGGCGCCGTGCTGAGGCTCACTGCCGGCGACCGGGACGCGCTGAGCAGTGGGAGAGCCTGCTTGCAAGGCTTTTAGCAAGGCAACTCCGTTCGGGGTACCCAGACCCGTGCAGGGGTCCCAGCCGGCTTTGGCGTTGTAGTAGCCGAGACCGCTATCGTCGTTGTTGCCGCTGGTGATGTCGTGGAAATCGGCTTCGCCCAGGCTGTAAAGCGTGGGATTCAAGAAGCCGACATTTTTACCGAGTTGTTCATTCATGAGGGCGACGAGCGCAGCCCAAAGGGGCGCTACTGCGCTAGTGCCGCCAACGACCTGATTCTGGCCGTCGACTCTTACCTGGTAACCCGTGGAGGGGTCGGCGTCACCGGCGACGTCGGGCACGCCTCGTCCGGCATAGCCCGTTTGCGGTTGCTTCGGAACACCGGCTGAGGATTGGTAAGAAGGCAGCGGGAACTTGGTGCTGACGCCGCCACCGGTGGCGCCTTCATTATTCGCGACTTCGTTCCATACAGCTTCGGATGAGATCTTGCCGCCAGACGCCTTCAAAGTTGTGCCCCCGCAGGCGAGCGCATAAGGGCTGGAAGCGGGGAAATCGACGTGAAGTTTGCCGTCACCGGCTCCGTCGGTGGAACCATCATCTCCGGCCGCAACAGTAACCGTGACACCCATGGTGGCGGCATCCTGTAGTGCCGAATTCATCGCCGTCAATGACTGCTGAGTCCAATTGTCTTCGGGGCCGCCCCAACTGATGGAGACGACAGAAGGTTTGCGTGTGGTGTCATGCACGGCGTCGGTGATGGCATCCAGAAATCCTTGATCTGTATTGGGCGCAAAATAGACGGCGATATTGGCGCCGTTGGCAATCGCGCCGACTACTTCGATATCCAGCATCACTTCGCCATCCGCATCCGAGCCGGGCGAATTTGTAGCGCCGTCGACAGATACGGCGGTTACGTTGGGCTCGGTAACACCGAGGCCTTTGAAGTACGTTTGGAGATCAGAAGCGCTGTAGCCGCCGCCCAATTCGATGATGGCGACGGTCTGGCCTTGTCCGGTAAGGCCGGTGGGGTAATTGTAAAGTGCGGCAACTTGCTGGGGCGTAAAGGTCGCCGGCGCGGCCTGCTTTTTCCTCCTCCTGAAATGCGGCTTCGCAATATGCCGAGTGTCGAGGCCGAGGACAGCGACCACTATGCCTTCCAGATCTGCCGGGATGCTGAGAGCGCCGGTTCTACCCCGGAAGGTGCGGCCGGTCGCTTCGGCTTTATAGCACTGCAGTTCCGCCCCGAACGCCGCAGTCATGCTGGCAGCGGTTCCGGATAGAATGACACGTCTCTTCCCTACATTTGCGTCGACTACCGTCAACTGGTACTGATGAGCAAATTGCTCCACCAAGGCGATATCTTGGGGATTAGCGCCGTGCTCCTGCGCGAATTGCTCGCGTGTCAAGTGAATACCATGGGGGCCGGGGGCAGGGACAGGATCCGCGGCCTTGCGGCGCACGAACACTGTGACGCGAATTAGATCGTCAGGCGGGATCGATCCGATGGGTTGCGCAGTAGGCGGTGCGTTCCTTTCGCTGCCGCGCAGAGTAGTTCGTTGATTAGAGAGCATCTGGTTATCCTCCGGAAACCGGGCAGGGACTAGTTTATCCGGTCGGCCTGATTTTGCTAATTACTTGGGTATTTTTGAGGTAAATGCATAGAATGAGCGATTGCGAGATATGAGAGGGGCTGTGGCGATCGAAATTCGCCAGCTTGAAACCCGTGATGAGTTTGCTGCAGCGGTGAAGTTGCAGCGGGAGATTTGGGGCTTTGAAGATGTAGACCTTCTGCCTTTGCGTCTTTTTGTCGTGGCGAGCAAGATCGGCGGGCAAGTGTTGGGCGCTTATGCCGGTTCAAGGATGGTGGCCTTTTGCCTTTGCATTCCAGGTTTGAAAGCGGGTGCTAAACCTTACTTTCACAGTCACATGCTAGGTGTCTTGCCCGAATATCGCAATTCCGGTTTAGGCAAGGCTTTGAAGCTGAAACAGCGGCAATACGCGTTATCGACGGGAGTTGATCTGATTGAGTGGACCTTTGATCCCCTGGAATTGAAGAATGCGTTTTTCAACATAGAGCGACTGGGGGCGATTGTGCGGCGTTACGTGCACAATCAATACGGGCGGACGACCAGTCATCTTCATGGCGGCCTGCCAACGGACCGGCTGGTGGCGGAGTGGTGGATTCGGTCGAAGCGAGTGGAAGCGACGATTGAAGGGCTTCCTTGGGAGCGGCCGGAGGTTGAGGCGCGAATCAGCCTGCCTGCAAATATTGCTGAACTCCGGGTTAAAGAACACAAAAGAGCTCGCGAAATTCAGAGCAAAGCCGGCGAACAGTTCGACAAATATTTTCAGGAAGGGCTGGCCGTGATCGGGTTTGAAAAAAGCACGGAATCCGGGACTTATTTACTTGGCACATGGGAATTAAAGTAGATCGCATTATTCTGCGGCACATACGAATGCCGCTGGTGCACTTTTTTGAGACCAGCTTTGGGCGGACATATGAGCGCGACATCATCCTGGTGGAACTGAATGCGGATGGGATATCCGGATGGGGTGAAGTTACGGCAGGTGAGAATCCTTTCTATAACGAGGAATGGACCGGCTCAATCTGGCCACTGCTGATTCACCATGTTTCCCCGCGCGTTTTGAACTATGAATTTGCTTCGCCCGCAGAAGTGGGCAAGCGAACGTCGCATATTCGCGGGCACAACATGGCCCGTGGGGGGCTGGAAGCTGCTTTTTGGGATCTGCAGGCACGAATCAATAACGAGCCGCTATGGAAAACGATTGGCGGAGGCACACGTAAGGAGATTGCGTGCGGGGTTTCGATCGGAATTCAGGATTCAGTGGAACAACTGCTGGAGAAGATCGCCGTGGAACTTGCTGCCGGGTATCAGCGCATCAAGATTAAGATTAAGCCGGGCTGGGACGTGGATGTGATCCGGCGCGTGCGGGAGCGATTTCCGGAAATTAAACTGATGGCGGACGCCAATTCGGCATATACGCTGCAGGAAACGGATCGCCTGAAAAAACTGGATGAGTTTTATCTGATGATGATTGAACAGCCTTTAGCACACGACGACATTATCGACCATGCCGTGTTACAAGCGAAGCTGCAGACTCCTATTTGCCTGGATGAGTGCATCCGCTCCGCACATCACGCGGAACAGGCGATCCGATTACAGGCATGCCGGATTATCAATATTAAGCTCGGACGTGTAGCGGGGTTCGCGGGAGCCAAGGCTGTGCATGACATCTGCGCTGAAAACGGAATACCGGTCTGGTGCGGTGGGATGTTGGAATCCGGGATCGGGCGGGCGCATAACATCGCGCTTTCGACGCTGCCCAATTTTGTTCTCCCAGGGGACGTTTCTGCAAGCAGGCGCTATTGGAAACGAGACATCATATCGCCTGCCATTGAAGTGAGCACAAAAGGAACTATCCTGGTGAGTGATCAACCTGGCTTTGGATATGAGCTAGATACAGATTATCTTGAACACTTAGTCGTGCGGCGGGAGACGCTTCAATAGACAAATGCTAAATAGAAACATCTTCCGCGAATACGACATTCGCGGCATAGCTGACCAAGAGCTGTTGTCTCCAGATGCCGAACTTTTGGGTCAAGGACTTGCGACTTACCTCATTCGGCACAGCGGAAGCCGTATCTGTTTAGGCTGCGATTGCAGATTAAGCGGAGCACGGTTACACGACGCTGTTCTGAAAGGCTTGCTGAAGGCAGGCGCGAAAGTACTGGATTTGGGCACGGTTCCCACTCCGGTGCTTTACTACGCCGCGGTGCATTTTAAGGCGGATGGCGGAATTATGATTACCGGCAGTCATAATCCGCCTGAATACAACGGGATCAAAACCGTCTGCGGCGCCGGTACGCTCTACGGAAAGGCCATTCAGGATGTTTACCGGCTCATCACGGAGAACGATCTCGATTCGGGGAAAGGATCGGTAGAGAAAACAGATGCAGTCACCCCATACGTCGAGGAGATTACCGGGCAATTCAAATACAAGCGAAAGGTCAAGGTAGTGGTAGATGCCGGGAACGGCACGGCTGGACCTGTCGCACACGCGGTCTTGTCGCGATTGAACGTGGATGCGGTCGAGCTCTTTTTCGAGATGGACGGTACTTTTCCGAATCACCATCCCGATCCGACGGTTCTCGAGAATCTCAGTGATCTGCGTAAAACGGTAAAGGAGCACAAAGCAGATCTGGGAATTGCATTCGACGGTGATGGCGACCGTATCGGTGCGGTAGACGAGCACGGGCGCGTTGTTTACGGTGACATGCTGCTGCTCATTTTCGCGCGTGAAATTCTGTCGCGAAAGCCCGGATCGACGTTTATTGGTGAAGTGAAATGCTCGCAGATTATGTACGACAAGATTCGGGAACTTGGCGGCAACCCGATCATGTATAAGACCGGGCACTCGCTAATTAAGGCGAAGATGAAGCAGGAGCACGCGGAGCTGGCGGGCGAGATGTCGGGCCACATGTTTTTTGCCGATCGCTATTACGGCTTTGATGACGCAATCTATGCTGCGTGCAGGCTGCTGGAGATTGTTGCCGATTCGGATGCACCGCTATCGGCACAGTTGAAGGACATTCCCAAGTTGGTGTCCACACCAGAGTTGCGAATCGATTGTCCGGATGGAGTGAAGTTCGACGTAATCGCGAAGGTTGCGGAGATGATGCGGCGTGACCGGCCGATTGTAGATATCGATGGCGTTCGAGTACCGTTCAAGGACGGATGGGGTCTGGTACGGGCGTCCAATACCCAGCCGGTTCTGGTGATGCGTTTCGAAGCGGCAAGCGAAGATCTCCTGGAGCAATATAAAAAGCAGATTGAAGATGCCGTGGAGCGAGCCAAGAAAGATTTGAAGATAGCCTAGTCAGTTACTGGGCCCGATATTTTCTGTACGGCCGGCCAACGGTTTCACGGCGGGTCCGCCACAGACGCCCACACCGGTTTTCAATAAGGCATTCAAGAGATTTACCAGGACCATATAGACGACCTGCTCGGTAACAGGCTGCCGTCCGGGCATGCGAAAGCTTCCGGGCAGTTCCTTGGCGATCTGCACGCGGACGGCGTGCGGAAGCGCCCGTCCGTTTTTGTCATGCTGATTGGCGAGAAATAGCGGAGTCTGCAACACGCTGCCGGTTTTACCGTCGACGTAGAACTGGCAGCGCGAAAACCAGCCCAGATTACCCGGATCTGCAGCATCGAATAACAGCAGCGGCGCCTGACGGTCCGTTGCTGTCAGATCCAGCGAAATAACACGCTGCTGATCGTCAACTTTGACTTCGAAACCCGCCTGCCGCGCGATGTTGCCGATCGATTCAGGATCGAGTTCGAGCAAAAGATATTTATGATTGCCAGCTTCCAGAACTTGCATGGAACAGTTACATCCTAGCCGTGAGTGACCGCGGCATGCAGGTTTTGAGCAAGCCTCCGGTATACCTCGTGATCGTGGTCACTGAATTGGACTAACTTAACGACATGAATGGGCCCGGCATGGGTACGGAGCCAATCGATAACAGTCTGAAGTGCTATAGCCGCAGCTTCTTCGATCGGATACCCATAAATACCTGTGCTTATGGACGGGAAGCTGATCGTTTTGACGTCGCGTTCCTCCGCAAGGCGCAGACAGGTCTCGTAACAGGATTTCAGAAGCTCGGCTTCCCCGTGTTTGCCGTCGCGATAGCGCGGTCCGACCGCATGAAACACGTATTTTGCGGGGAGGCGGCCTGCGCCCGTAACAACAGCCTGACCTGTTTCGCAGTGGCCGCCGATGCGATCTGCGACTTCTCTTAGCTCGCGCATAACTTCCGGTCCTCCGGCACGGTGGATGGCTCCATCGACCCCGCCGCCGCCGGCAAGTGACGAATTGGCCGCGTTCACGATGGCATCTACGGCAATTTTCGTAATATCGCCTTTCAATAATTGGAGCTGCGAGAGCCCAAGCTGGATGACGAAATCGGAGGGCATAACCATTACATACAGTCTGCGAGGGATTCCAGCAGAAAATCGACGCTCTCTTCTGTGGCCAGGGGCCCCATCGTGCCAATGCGAAGAATCTTACCTGACAGTTGTCCCAATCCGGAGGCGATCTCAATGTTATGGCGTTCCAAAAGCTTTTGCCGCAAGCTCGCTTCGTCGACGTGTGCGGGAGGGATTACCGTGGTCAGGTGCCAGATGCGGTGGTCAGGATTTTTTACCAATGGCTGGAAACCCAGACGTTCCAAGCCGGCGAGAAGTTGCTTATTAGTTTGCTGGTGACGTGCCCAGCGATTTTGTAACCCTTCTTCTTCTATAGCTGCCAAACCCTGGTGCATCGCGTAATAAAGCGGCGGCGACGGCGTGTGGTGATACACGTGAGCAGGTTCGAAATACTTACTGATCAGCGCCAGATCGAGATACCAAGTGTAAGGCGGCTCCGGCCGCGACTGCAACCACTGATATGCTCTCGGCGAGATAGAGACAGGGGATAGGCCCGCGGGGCAACTCAGTCCTTTCTGAGAGCAGCTATACGCGACATCGATGCCAACTGAATCGAGTTCGACAGGCATGGCACCCAGCGAGGTTACGCAATCAGCGATTACCAATGCATTCACCTTACGAGCCGCTGCGGTGATGGCGCGACCTGATTGGTAGGCGCCTGTCGAAGTCTCAGCTTGCACGAAACCGACCACATCCGGCTGCTGGCGTTGAATGAACTCCTCTGCTTCCTCGGCGCTGAATACTTCACCCCACGGCTTCTCAAATCGAGCAACGGTTGCACGCTGGCGCTGGGCAACCACTGTCATGCGATCCGCAAACAGGCCGGCTGCGAATATGGCGAATTTTGATCCTGGGAGCACGAAGCTGGAAACGGCAGCTTCCATTCCGGCGCCTCCACCGCCCGGAATGGGAAACGTGGCTTCGTTCCTGGTACCGAAAGCATTGCGCAGGCCGGACTGAATCTCACTCAGGAGATCGAGCAAATATGGGTCTCGTATGCCAACCACAGGCTGGCTCATCGCCTCGTATGCGCGCGGATCAACGGCAGATGGTCCTGGGCCATAGAGGAGGCGTTTCGGCGGCGTTATGCGCTTGCTCTCAATCGTCACCATTCCTTCAACTTAACAGGAAGGTAGCGGGGGGCCGACGAATGGACAAGCTAACTAGCGGGAAGGGCGGAGGCAATCCACTCGGCTGTGATGTCGTTGTGCGACGCGGACGCGAGCACGACGCCACGGCGCAATACGACCACTTGGGGAGATTCATGGCGCACGCCAGTCGATTGTGAGATGTGGCGGGCGACATCACGCTGGCTGCGGACCGAGACGAGGTAGACGCAAGCATCCGGGCGGCTCTCACAAAAACGCGAAACTTCGCGGTGGGCATACAAGCTCAGCGGGCACGTGGGGCTGTGCTTAAAAATGATGCTGAGTTCCTGCAAAAGCAGCCGATCATACTGCTGCGTGCTGGTAAGCGGTGTCATGCCTGGGGCGCTTGGCGATTGAAACGCCATCTCTTTCAGTTAAGCACAAAACGAGGCCGCTATGTAAGGTGAATTACGAAAATATCTATGAGGCCGGAATGGTGGGCCCTAGAGAACTCGAATCTCTGACCTCTACCGTGTCAAGGTAGCGCTCTAACCAACTGAGCTAAGGGCCCGATTGAACAACTTTACGATAGCACTAGCAATCAGCCCGCTAGTTTTTCCGCGCGTGGGCAAAAGAGCTGGCCGGATTCCAGCTCGGAGGGTTGGGATCATTGGCGAGGCGGGTGACAAGCCCGTCGAAGAATTCATTGAATTTCGCGGCGGCGGCGGGGTCCCAGGGTTGGTTCAGATCGTCAGCCGGGCTATGATACCGCTCGGCATACCAGGTACGGTATACCGCTTCCTCCGGCGATCCTTTCTCATAACCGAAGATAAAGCCGATGGCCGGTACCTCGATTTGCATGAAATTCCAGTGATCCGAACGGCGCAAAAGGTTCCGCTCAGGCTCGGGGTCCGGCTGCAGACGAATGCCCATTTGTGCTGCCACTTGCGTCGCGGTTTCGCCGAGGGATGAGTCGTTGATCGCAAGCGCCGTGAGAATTTTTAGTGGGAAAATCGGGCGCAACTGATCGAGATTTATGTCGGCTACAAGTTGGTCGCGCGGCACTGTCAGATGGGTTGTGAAGTATTTCGACCCGAGCAGTCCCTTTTCCTCTCCGGTGAACACGCAGAAAAGCACAGATCGCCTCAAATGAGTTCCTGAATTATGAAGCTTGTCCGCCAAATCCATCAGAGTTGCGACGTAAGCGGCATCATCAAACGTACCGTTATAGATGCGGTCACCGTTCCAGGGTTCGCCGAATCCGTAGCCATCCAGATGCGCCGAAACCGCGATGAACTGTTTCGAAAGCTCAGGATCTGACCCCGGCAAAGTGGCAATGATGTTATCGGAGCTTAACTCTCGGGTCTCAAAGCGCATGGTCGCCTCGAACTTGGCAGGAAGTTCAAAGGTGGGTAGCGGCTTACCTGCTTCTGCCAGAGCCTTGAGCTCCTCATAGGAGTGCCCCGAGTCTGCGAAAAGCTTGGCCGCACTTGCGGGATTAAAGCGGAATACGATCTGATGGCCGGCCTGAGGGAGCGGGTCGTCTCGAAGCCGCATAGTCACTGAATAGGCGACTGGCCAACGCGGTGGTTCGGGGCCAGCGGTGCTATCGATGTTGACGATTGCAACCGCACCTGGAAACTGAGGATTTTGACCACGGGAAGCGGTTACGGGCGCTCTCAAGCGGACAGCAATTTTTCCCGTGAGATCACCCGGGTCCTGATCAGAACCAATGAAGACCAGCTTTCCGGCGACATTTCGCGGCGTATCCACTGCAGCAGCAACGGTAATGTCCCGGAGCCATTGCAACTTTTCCGTTGTGCCGTTCCGAACAAGGCTCACGGTGGACTCCTCTTTTACGAGGCGTACTTCGTGCAGTGGGACCGATTGGTAATATCCGGAAGAGCCGGCCGGTTCCAATCCGGCCGCGCGAAATTTCGAGACCACGTAAGCTGCTGCGCGGCGATATCCTGCGCTTCCCGTGTCGCGACCCTCCATAGAATCGTTCGAAAGAGCCTGCGTGTAAGTCCACCACTGGCGAATTGACTCCGGAATTTGGGCGCTAACAGCTAGCAAACAAAAGACCAGTGCAAATAGGGCGATGAGCCGCACAGAGCGGCTGTACGTACGCCATTCAGACATCATCCGAACACGATAACAGAAATGAAAAAAAAGATATCTGGCCTGCTTTCAACCGGTTAACTGCAGTTCGGATGGGATCTTGAACGCGGCTGGCACTAACCTGATTGCAGATTGAGTTTGCCGCAATGATCCAGATTGATCAAGAACACGCTGAGTACAAACGACAACGGCGCACGTTACAGACGTATCGCGACTTATACGCCGGCGGTTACGAATTTAAAGAACGTGCCGCACATTATCTGCTTCGAAGGCAGAAAGAGCCCTTAGATGTGTATGCTGAGCGGCTCTCGCGAGTCTTCTACGAAAATTACGTCGGATCGATTATCGACTGGTACGGATCGACCTTATTCCGGCGGGAACCGAGCCTTTATTTCGAGGAGGGTTTAGAGCCAGCCCGTCAATTTCTTTCACAGTTTGCCGATGATTGTGATCGACGCGGGACAACTTTGTCCGATTTCTTCCGACATGCGTTTATCGACGCATTGGTTGCAGGAAAAACTCACATTCTGATCGACTTTCCGCGCGTTTTCAAGACTATTATGAATCGCGCCGAAGAAGACGCTATCGGCGTTTCACGAGCTTATTTGATTCGTTTCGGAGCAGAAGATCTTATCAACTGGTCGACTGATGAGCGCGGCGATTACGAGTGGGTTGTATTTCGCCAAAAGTCGCGGCAACAACTTAGCATCGAAGCCGAGTCTGTTGTTGAAGAGACCTGGTGGCGTTATTACGACAAAAGCGAATATCGGTTTTACAGGCGGATCGAAGGAAAGGATAAGCCGGGCAGCATTGAGCTTGTGGCGCAAGGTCCCCATGCGCTGACTTTGCAGCATCGCGTACCCGTATTCACTCTGGAATTGTCGGAAGGCTTACGGCTGATGAGCAAAGCGGCCCACCTACAGCTCGAACACTTTAATAAGTCCAATTCCCTGGGCTGGGCGATCACTATGGGCCTGTTTGCCATGCCGGTCATTTATTCCGACCGCGAATGGGACCAAATTGTCGGAGATAGCTATTACATCCAGCTAGGCCCGACCGACCGCTTCGGCTGGACTGAACCTGATGGCAAGGTCTATGAAATCGCCGCGGCTAACCTTGAAACTTTGAAAGAGGAGATCTACAGGGTCTGCTACTTGTCCCAAGCCTCCGGCGAAATGACCGGCGGCCGTGCGCAATCTGCGGCGAGCAAACAAATGGATTTTACGATCACGCAGGAAGTGCTGCGAGCATATGGGGCAGTTGTGAAAAGTTGCATTCGAAAAGTGATAGCCGCTATTACGGAGGCGCGCCAGGACAAGGCGGCTGTAAACGTAACCGGCTTGGATGAAGTGGACATCAGCGATTTCACAACGGAGTTGAACAACGCGGCGAGCCTACTAAGCCTTGGAATCGAATCGCCGACTTTGAAGCGAGAGATCTGTCAGAGACTCGCTCTTAAGTACCTGAATGACGCGCGGCAGGAGACAAAAGACCAGATCGCGCGCGAAATTAATGCACAGTATCTGAATTGAGGAGAAAAGTGTGATGGATCAAAACGAAATAAACAATCACTCTGCCGGCGAGGAGCAAACAGCGGCGGCCAGCAGCGAGCATATCCGTGACCTGGTTCGACAAGCTATTGATGAGTTCGTCCGGGTACAGCAAAAAAAAGCGGAGCCTGCATACAAAGCTGAGCTATACGAAGAACGCAAGCGCAGAGAAAACTTGGAAAGCCGGTTGAATCAACTGGTTGAGGAAAACCGCCGGGCAAAAGCGCTCGCGGAGGAAGCCGACCGCAGCTCTCAGATTAGAAGCGAATTACAGCGCCTGGGCGTGGCTAAGCTTGACTTAGCATATAAGGCCGTTAAGGACGACATCATGCGAACAGATGATGGGCGTTTACAACCCAGAGGACAGGATGGAAAGACACTTCAGGAATATCTTGCAGGTTTCGTACAAGAAAATCCTGAACTGCTTCCCGCCCGCATCGCCGGTGGAAGCGGCGCTAACGCAGCCGCGAAAAGCGCTCCCGCAGCCCCGGCCTCGTTTAGTCTCGATGCGATTTTACCGGGAATGAGGAAAGAGGATCTCGATCGAGTGCGCGAAGAGATTTCCCGCCTGGCATCACAGGCATTACGGGGCTCCTGATTCAGGAAGCTCTGTAATTTGCAGTTGACGCACACAAACCAAACGGCGGCCGAGATGCCGCCAATCTTACTTTAGGAGACTTATGTCAATCATTACATCTGCCAATTTGGCAAATGCGATTGTCAAGCTGGTGGCTGCGGATGCATTGCCGGCTCTGGTGGGCAATCTGGTCATGGGCAATCTGGTGAACCGGGATTATGAACCCGTGCTGGCGCATGCCGGCGACACCGTCAATGTGCCTATTCCACCGGTTCTTGTTGCCAACAACATCGCAGAAGGCGGGACGGTTTCCCCACAAAATCCCAGCTTGGGCAATGCCCAGATTGTGCTGAATACACATGCGGAAGCCACGTTTCAGATTCCCGATGTCACGAAAGCTCTTGCTTTTCCGGAGTTGCTCAAGGCCTACATGCAGCCGGCTGTCATCGCAATCGCACAACGCGTAGAGCACGATTTGCTGAACTTGTATAGCCAGTTCACGGCCAATGCGCCTGTGGGCGCGGCTGGCACTGCCATCACCGAAGCGACTATCGACGCGGCGGAAACAGCTCTATTTTCAGCGATGGTTCCGGCGAGCATGCCGAAGTATCTGGTTGTTGATTCGAGCACTTACTCGCAAATCCGCCAGATTCCTCGCTTCAGCGAGTATTACTCGGCTGGCGAGGCCGGGCTGAAGACGTTAATAGAAGGAAACGTCGGGAAGATAAAAGACTTCTTCATCTTCCGTTCGCAGTTTGTCCCGGTTACGGGCGGCGCCACCCCGAACAATCACAGCTTGGCATTCACTCGCGATGCGATGGGCTTAGTTGTGCGCCGGCTACCTCAGCCGCTCCCTGGTACAGGGGCCGTGGCTGAATATGCCGAAATGGGTAATTTTGGCTTGCGTGTGGTGATGAGCTATCAACCGAATACGTTGGCACAGCAGTTTACCGTGGACGTGCTGTACGGTTGCGGAGTTCTTCGCAATAACTTTGCCGTGCAGGTAAACACGTAGTAACCAATATCAACCGTTTACTTTCAATGATGGAGCCGTCTTGCGCGGCTCCTTTTTTATAGGGGATTAGATTTCATGGACCTAAAACAGTACTTTAAGAAGATTCACGAACTTGAGGCGACTCTGGCGGATGAGTATCCTGTCGTGGTCAGCCTTCCAACGGCCGACGGCGGCAAAGCTGGCGTGCTCTCCGAGGTTTCGAAAGCCGTTGCGGCGAAAATGATCATCGACGGCCGTGCGGTGCTCGCCACTGCTGCGGAAAAGCAGAAGCACCTGGAACAGCAGGCAGCGGCCAAAAAACACGCAGAGCAGGTTGAGCTATCGCGGCGCGTACAGGTCGCCATTATTACCGACCCCAATCTGAATATCGGGGCGACACCAAAGGGCAGTAACGCGCCCGCCGGCCTAAATAAGCAGGAATAGCGCTCATGGCTCTATTCACTGATCCGAACATCGTGACGCTCGACGATCTGTTGCAGTTCGAGAGTTCACTTATACAAGTCTCTACGACGCACGGTATCGACGTTGAGACCAAAATCACACTCGCGGTGAATTCGATAGGCGATCGCTTGATGCTTTGGCTGTTGAATTCTGGCGGTTCCGATCCACAGTTCCTGCAAAGGCGGACTCTTGGGCTGAAAACCGTCGTGGTAATCCCAACACTTTATCGGTGGATCTGTTTCGATTCTCTGTCACGGTTTTTTGCGGAAGCGTATAACGTGCAGCTCAACACCAGATTTCAGGGCAAGTGGACCGAGTACCAGCAGGAAGCACAGAATGCAGCGGACATGGTCTTTATGTCAGGAATAGGAATCGTCTACAACCCGCTGCCCAGGCCACCGATCCCCACGCTGATTGTCGGTGCGGGAGCGATAACGGCTCAGTCGATATTCGTGCAGACAACTTGGGTCGATAGCAAAGGCAATGAAAGCGCGCCTAGCGGGGTAACTGGAGAGCTTCTACCCGCTTTTTCCAGTGTCACCATACCACCACCGATCAGCGGGCTTGTCCAGCCGCCTTCGGGAGCCGTGGGCTGGAATATCTACGGAAGCTCGACTGATGCCGGCTTTGGACTGCAAAACTCCACGCCGATTCCGCTGGATTCGAGCTGGCAGCTATCTAGTGCGGGTGTCGTTGCCGGCGCTGCTCCGTCGGGCGGACAGCAACCGAATTTTTACATCGCGCTGACCAGGCGCATTCAGCGAGGCTAACTATGGCACTTCCCATGACGATTTTGGCCAGCCAGAAAATGGCGAGCCTGCTTACAAACAACAATGCTCTTTATCAGCAGATCGTCTCCATTTCTGCCGCGGCCAACATGGCGGTTCCGCCCATAGCGGCAAGTCAGGTCGTCTTGAGCTCGGCTAGCCCCGATATCGGGGATAAAAATATCCAGCTCACATACCCAAGAGTGTGCTTATACAGTACATCCGTAAAAAATACTCATATTGAGAAGTTCAAGTCACTATCGGGAACCGTTTCCGTTATTACCGATATTTGGGCAAGCGGAAATCTGGTCAGCGATACCGATCAGTGGATCCACTTTTATGTGGAGGCTGTGACGGACATCTATCGACGGAATGTTGGAAATCTCAATGACGGATTTTATTTTTCGGGCGCTTATGAAGTTCAGTTTCAGCCGCCCAAGCAGGGGGGCATTGGCTTTTCACAATCCGCCAAAATTACCTCTCTTCTCAACGTAAGTCAAAGCTAAGAGGCATCAACATGGCATACATATCTTCGAATCAAAATCGTTTCTACGCCGCTATCGAAGCTGATTACGCTCAAGCCGCTCCCATCACGGCGGCGAATCGTTACCCGGCTGTTCGTTTACAGGCTCATCAAATCATTGAGCGCGGCCATCGCCGCGATAAGACCGGGTCTCGGACATTTCTAGGAAGCCCTACCAGCGCCCGTCGCAAATCTGCATTTGAAACGCAGACCTATCTAACGTCATGGGCGGGCACGGGCCAACCAGGCTACGGCGCGTTGGTGCAAGGTGCGATGGGATCCGCTCCTCAGATCGCCACCGGCCTGATCGTAGCCTCAGCACCGAATGGGGCCTCATTGGAGACCACAGCACCGCATGGACTTTCCGTAGGCACAGCGATTTCCTACCAGAGCGAAATACGCTTCGTCGCATCTGTGCCCAGCCCGACTGCCTTGACGCTAAATGCGCCATTGTCCAACGTTCCTCTAGCTAACTCACAATTAGCGCCGACTATAACTTATAAGCTCGCGACCACATTGCCGAGCGTCACACTCTATGATTACTGGGACCCCGTTACGGCAGTAAGTCGAATTGTGACCGGAGCAGCCGTCGATATTTTTGGTGTCTCAGTAAACGGCGATTTCCACGAGATGCAATTTAGCGGTCCCGCAGGCAATTTGCTGGATTCGAGCAGCTTTGAGGCGGGCACGGCCGGCCTTAGCAGCTACCCGCAAGAACCGGCCCTCACGACGTTTGATTACACCGTTGTGCCAGGAAATCTCGGGGAAGTCTGGCTCGGAACTGGGCCAACGCAATTTCTTACTTTAACAGAAGCTACTATAGCCCTCAAGAACAATATCGATCTGCGCAGCTTCGAATTCGGAAGTGCGTATCCCCTGTCCATGACGGCCGGCCCGCGGCAGGTAAGCTCCAGCTTCACGGTTCTCGTTCAGGATGATGCTCAAACATCGGCTCTTTACGCCGCGGCCAAGCAAAGAACGCCCATCAGCGCGATGCTTCAACTTGGCCAGCAGCAGGGTCAACTGATGGGTATTTATCTGTCCTCGGTAACACCGGAAATTCCGGCGTACGACGACAGCGCAACGCGGCTGCAGTGGCAATTCAAAAATAATCTGGCCCAAGGTGTCGTCGATGATGAACTCTACATTGCATTCGCCTGAGCTGCACGAATACTCCAGCCTGGTTTGGCACAACAGCGAGCGACGGCCAGGTGTTCGGTTTGCGACGCGACAAATGTCCCTGGCGCAAAGGATTGCGCTTACCAAACAGGTTCGTGACCTTATGTTACGCCATGACTTTCTAAAGGGGGGTGATACTGCTGATCAACTGCAGGCCACCCTCGGCGATCTATTAAGCCGCCGACTTTATGTCGAATGGGGACTTGCGCATATAGAAGGCCTTTCGATCGACGGAACCAACGCCACGGTTGAGCTGCTGATAGAACACGGGCCGGAAGACTTAACGCAGGAGATCGCAAACGCAATTATTTCTGATCTGCATCTGACGGAAGAAGAAAGAAAAAACTTCTAATCGCATTCCATTTTCAACATTCTTCGCCAGCCGCGTGGAATTGCGATGCCTGCCGGTCCAGCGGCCTGGTGACACTTAGAAATTGCGCATGGTATCCGTCAACGGAATCTAGCGCTAAAGTCGTTTGGGCACGCTCCGGCATATTGACCACCAATTGCCCGAAGTCTTTGATAACCGCGCAGAGCATGGCATGGTTGGAAGAATTCTTCGCTTGGAAGGCGCTGGGTGGTGGCATTGATTTTAAGATGCCGGCAAAGTCCGTTGATGCACTGATCGTCTTGAACCAAGCGTGGTTAATGGAGAATCAACATGAGCAATAGTAAGAATCCGCTGTCTGTTTTAATCGATCAACTTGTTGGCCCTAAGTCGTCGGCGCTCGCCTTTTCCCGGTTTGTTCAGCCGTTGATCGCTGCGAACTCAAGCACGTCAAAATCAACCTCTGCTTCTGAGCCGCTGGGCTCCTTAGGGTTGAAGGCTTCGTCAGCGCTATTCGCGCCGGCCGTCAAAAGTATTGGCTTTGGAAAGCCGTCCAGCAACACCACACCAGCATCATCCTCTACCGGCAGCACTTGGCAAGGCTTACTCTCCCAGACGGCTTCCGGAGGACTCGCCAGTGCACTAACCGGCGGACTCAGCTCCATTGCAGGCCTAGGCGGTTTGATATCTGACATCGGAAAATTATTCGGCGGCGGCTCATCCAAACCGGCCCCTCCGCCTCTCACCCTCTTTTCACTTCCCACTTCCATTCAGCAGACAGCCTATTTGGCCTCGAACGGCGCACACGTGTACGCCGGTGATTCCGCCGATCAACCTCCCAAGGCTGGTCCTACGTTACCGATATACACAACAACCGGAATGGCAAATACCGCCGGCCATAATCCCGTATCGGCGGCCACCGATAGCGCCGCCATTGCGCAAGCTGTGAAAAACGCGCTGCTTACCTCCAATACGCTGGGCGATGTTATCGCGGAGTTATAGATGAACACATTTCCAACCATCACCTCAAATGCCGTAACGCAATATCCGGCCGCTATTCAATATTCGCAAGGAGTTCAGGTTATTGAATACTTGGACGGCGCAGACCAGCGTTATTTGCTGCAGCCAAGAATGCTGCGGCTGTGGCGAATCAATCTGGCCCAACTGAACGAGGACGAAGTACAGCAGATCGAAACGTTTTTTGCTGGTCAGCAGGGCACATACTCACCGTTTGCCTTCCCTGATCCCTTTACAGGAACAGTCGTGGGAAACTGCCGTCTGGCCGCTTCGACTTTTCTCACTAACTATGTGGGTGTCGATAACGCCGCCACTTTTTGCTGGGTGATTGAAACCAATGGCTAATTTATTTTTCCCGCAACTCGCTACGGGAGCAATGGCACAGTATCCCATCAAAAAAACTGCTGTGACTAGAACGATCACCAACCTTATGGCTGACGGCAGCATCATCGTGCAAGCAGACACGCCAGCCGCGAAAATGATTTGGGAAATGGCGTTTACCGATTTATCGCCAGCGGACGCGACCGCTTTGCAGGCGCATTTTCAAGCCTGCATCGGCCCATACCATGCGTTCACTTTTATTGATCCCACAGATAATATGCTGGCAGACAGCACAGATCTGACGAGCATTAGTTGGGTCAGATCTGCTCTCTTGAATGTCAGCGACGGAGCGTCGGACCCTAACGGCGGCTCCGGCGCCTTTCTTTTGACCAATACAAGTTCAGCTCCACAGCAGATATCTCAACAGTTGGCAGTGCCCGCGAATTACCAGTATTGCTTTTCGCTCTATGCTCTGAGTGCCGTACCCATGACGTTGGATCTGGTGCGCCAGGGGGCTCTCGCAAGTGCCACCAACACACTTTCTGTCGGACCGGCATGGACTCGAATAATCTCAACCGGCAGGTTGAACGATCCAGGAACGCAATTTACTGTAGCGATTAATCTGTCACCCGGCCAGCAGGTCACCGTTTTCGGCTTGCAGTTGGAGCCTCAGCTTCAGCCTTCACGCTATCGCCCTACTGTGGGACGCAGCGGCGTTTACGCCAATGCGCACTGGGCATCGGACACCCTTTCGATGGTCTCCCAAGCGCCCAACCTGTTCTCTACATCCTTTGCAATTCAGGCCAACGTCTAAGAAACTCATGGCAATAATCAATACAGTCAAGCAGCTTCCTGAAACAGATACTCCACTGCTGTTCTTTCAGTGCGTGATGCCTTCGGGAGATACCGAGTACTGGTGCACGCACGCTATTAACTTCAATGGCTCAGCATACACGGCGCGAATATTGAAACACAACCTTTTCGATCTGCAACTTTCAGCCGACGATGCAATGGACGGAATCACGCAATTGTCCATTACTTTGGCCAACGCAGATTCTGCCTTGTCGCAACTGAACTCCGCTATAGGCTTTAAAGGTTCCCAACTCACCGTTTTCTTCGCTTTTGCGGACCTACCTACGCTGACCATCACAACTGAAAGTACTGTATTGTTTCAAGGCGTAGCAGGTGACCCGGACGAAATCACCGAAGATGCCTTTACGCTAAGCTTCATCAATAAGCTTAGTCTTCAGCGCATTCCTACGCCGGAAGTGCGCGTGCAGCGCTCGTGTCCTTGGGCCTTTCCCTCGGGACCCGATGAACGAGCCGAGGCAGTAAACGGCGGTAGTGACGGACCGTACTCTACTTTTTATCGCTGCGGGTATTCAGCGGATCAACCGGGCGGCACTGGCGATTTGAATGGCGGACAGCCGTATACCTCGTGCGACAAAACGCGAAGCGCATGCCAGGCTCGCGGCATGTTTAACAAAGACAACAGCGGCAATATAACTCAGCGGTTCGGCGGCTTCGAATTTATCCCCTCAGCGATCATGGTGCGAACTTCTGGCGCCAAAACGACTCATTTATCCCCACTACTGGATAATACGGCTCTTTTCAACGATGCTGTGCCTCTCGTTTACGGAACTGGTTGGCTGAGAGCTCCCGTAATCTTTTCACGTAACGATGGGAATCTCACCCATATGGAAGTTCTGGGGGGCTTAGGGCCGATTCAAGGGGTTCTTAAGGTAGTCGTGAATGATGTCGAGATCCCCCACGCCGTACAAGGCCAAGATATGACCGCGACGGGATGGTATAACTTCGTCACGACGGGTAACCGAACCGGCAACTTCAATCTGGATTTTACTGATTCAAATGGTAACCCGCTGGGCGATCCATATGGAAGCATGTGCGTGCTCTCCGTTGTCGTTCCCAATCGGGTCAGCAGCGGAAGATCGTTAGCAAACGTCGAAGTTCTTATACAAGGTCAACAGCTCGATTCCTATAATCCGGATGGCACTTTTTCCGCCCGTGGATATACTAACAATCCTGCATGGGTCATTCTGGACTTACTTAGAAGATCCGGCTGGTCACCTTCCGAACTCAATTTACCCGCATTTGCTGAAGCCGCCGCGTTTTGCCAGGAGCTGATCAGTACGACAGATTTGAATGGAAACCCGATTCAGGTACCGAGATACGAGTGCAATCTCATTCTGACGAAGCGGCAAAGTGTTGCAACAGTGGTTCGTGGCATACGCGTCGCTGCCAGCCTGATGCTGCGTTACGGACCCACGGGACTATTGGAACTTCTGCCGGAAACTACGCTGGCCGCCCAGCAACCCGCTTTACCGGATGGAAGCAATAGCACGGAAACGTTGAATGGCGGTTGGCCCGCATACGAATTCAGCGATGCTTCTGGGCCTTTTTCCGGCATTATGCGGGATTCAAAAGGCGCTTCCACTATCCGGCTCATCTCGCGCAGCATAACGGAAACCTCCAACCGCCTGAGTGTCGAATTTCAGGACGAGAACAATGAATATCAGCAGGACAGCTTATCGTTGGTCGACGGCAATGACTACGCTCTGATCGGCTATGAAATCAGCAGTCAATCTACCGCGATGGGGATTGCTAATTTTAGCCAGGCGACTCGCGTTTTGCTGCGCCAGTTAGATAAGCTGACCAAAGGAAACCTGTTTGTTCAGTTCCAGACCAGCTTTCGTGCGCTGAAAATCAGACCTGGTGATCTGATCACACTGACATATCTCAAGGAGGGATTCACCCGTACTGTTTTTCGTGTCACGAAGCTTTCGCCCGCCGTGAATTTTCAGACGGTGCTGATCACGGCGCAGATTCATAACGATAATTGGTACAGCGATAATCCGGCAGTTCTCGGAGGCGCGGGCCGGCAGCCGGCCTCGCAATTGCAGATGCCGCGACCATTAATCGGTTTATCCCCTCATCTAGGACCGTCTGGAGCTTTTGAGTTCTTCGATTTTCAGGTCGAGGAAAATATTCAGGCCCAAAGCGACGGTAGCGCCACTGACACTCTCACGGTCAGCTTCTCCGAGCCTGTCCAACCTGCTAAGAGTGCCCTTGCTATCCCGTTGTTAAGCCTTTCGCCGCAATATCAGCTTACGGGCGGCTCGCTACCGGCAAACAGTACTTACTACTACGCAGTGAGTGCGCTCGATGACCTTGGAAATGAGGGCCCTCTATCGTTCACCGTTCCAGCAACAACACCCTCCACCTCAAACACAAATAGCATCGTAATTGCCAATCTGAGCTTTCCGTCTGGCAGTGCGGCGTTCAATGTTTACCGCGGAACAACACCGCAAATGCTCTACCGCATCGCGACCAGCGTCGCATTATCCAGCACTTTTCTGGATTCCGGCTTACCACCCCTCCCGTTCGGACCTCCTGACCCCAGCTTCGATCATGCAAACTTCTACTATAGGTACGAAAATGCGGGCCCATTTCCTGTTACTTCAGCGACTGCCACATCGATCACGTGCTCCGATCTAGGCGCGACAAGTCTTGCCTACGGAGGCATGGCGGTTCGAATCATTGAGGGAACCGGCCGCGGCCAGGAACGAACCATTTCGACCAACGACGAAACAACACTGACCATAAGCTCGGCGTGGTCTATCTTGCCCGATTTGACCAGCCGCTTCGTCATTACGGAAGCATCCTGGCGGTTTGCGGGCGTTACTTCTGCAAGCCCTGTGCAGTTTGAAATTCCTTATCGCACCGGCAACGTTATTCAGATCTCCGGCCGTGCGGCTAATGTGAATAACCTCGAAGGCACGCCCGATTTATGCCCCCTCACAAGATTGGCGCTGGGACAAAACCAGGCAGATTTGGCAGTGCCTCCCGCACCTGCTTTTCAAGTCGATGTTCCAGGTGGCGGAGAAGTTGTGCTGACTCAAATAGGTTTTAACGATCAGAACAATATTTCTTCTATATCGAGTGGTACGCTTCAGATCTACACGTGGAATGAATTAGTAAACCCCGCCATTTATTCGCTTACCCTGCCGCTAAACACGGCTTCCAATACGGTCACCCTTAATGTGCTGCCTGGCATGCAGGTGGGAACCGTCATTCAGGTTGATGCGGAATTGATGAGTATTCAGTCAGTTGATCAACCAACAAACACCTATACGGTTGTTCGGGGTGCGCTCGGCTCTGCCGTGGTCGCGCACAACGCCGGCGCCTCGGTGTTGCACTTGACAACCGCAGTCATTACGGTTCCTTTTGCCTCTCATTTTTTCGAAAATCGCGCGTCGGTCAACTATCTGCATACAGTCAGCCTGCCTGATATGCGCATATGTGCTGCAGAAATGTTCGCCAGCAATGCACTTGGCAACGGCGTGCCTACAGTCTACTGCTATACGGCTGATCCTGATGGCGGTCTGCGCACTCTTTCCGGAGGACAATTTTCCCTTCAGGTCACAGGCGCATTGGCAACGCAGCAAAATGCCGCGCCACCTTTGATGATCGAGTCCTCGCATGCGGTACGCGATGTTCGAGCTACGGTAAATCAGGCGCCGGTTGGATACGATCTGGGGATAGAAGTTTTGCAGGATGGAAACAATTATTGTTCTTTGACCATTCCATCCGGCAGTACAAATTCGAATCTCATCGATGGCGTCTCTCTGCCGCCGTTAATCGACGGTTCCTCTATTTCCATTAATCTAACCCTCAATCTCATACCCAATCCGCCGGCATCATTGATTCCGGGCAAGGATTTGGCTGTTACCATTCGCCTGTAGAAAATGCCCGAACAGCTCTATAAACTAAGCCCGGACCGGGACTTACAAAGCTACTTTTTCATGCCATCTGCCATAGCTGCCATGAGCCAGGCAGGTCCCGCCGGATTCACATTATCCGGCAGATGGCGCCAGCAGTTCGATTGGGCAGTAGTCGAATGGAATCGCGACAACACATTCGAGCATCCTTCGCTTCGCTATTTACCGGATGGTGACTTGAGTGGCCTGAAGCTGACTTATATCGAGCAGCGGCGGAATTGTATCCCCCTAGAGTCGAACCTTTATCCTGTCGTGGACTGGAACGATCTTCGCATTTGGGCTACCCCCGAAGGCGGTACAGAACAGTTGTATCAGGTGTTTTTTGTTAACCCGTACGGAAACGCGCCCAACGGCATAACTACCGCTCCGATTGGCAGTTACGTTCCGGCCTCCGCCACCATGCTGTTGACTAGCTCGCCGGGAACAGGAAAGCGCGCAGGTGTCGCCGTCCTTGAGCAGCATTACTACTATATTGTGGCTGGTGGCGACACCTTGAGCGACATCGCCGCCGGTATAGCTCAGAACATCAATGATTTCGGCAGCTCGACTTTTTCTGCCTACAGCAACGGCGCGTCCGTGGTCATTACATTGAATCCTGCCAATTGGGAGAGTGCAAACCACAGCGCCGTCAATCCTCTGTTAGGGGCCAACGGTAACCGGCTCACCGTTTACGGATTTGCAGAAGATGGTGCGCAGATCTGGCAACAGCCGGCCGTTTTTTTCAACGGCGGACAGTTCCCCGCGGCATATCAAATCACAATCGATTTTGGCAACTTGATTGGCAGGAATGTCAACACTGGACAATTCGTGCCGGTTCCAACAAGTGACATCCGAAAAATGCGGTGGACCTGGTCAGCCGATTTTCAACCCTCTTCGTTTATGCAAACAGACTTCCAAGTACAGGTAACAAATTGGACCGTTACGGGACAAAATCGAATTTATTCAGTGGCCGGCCCCGGGAGCAGAAGAATCGAAGACAGCGGCTCCGGCGTTACCTACTCAGGAACCTGGAGTACCGAGCAAGGAAACTATTCAGGCAGCAGCATCGCCTTTACACAAACCCCCAACGACGCCTGCACTATTATTTACCAGGAGACAAGCCAACATCAGTTATACCTTGGCACCCGGCTTTTAAATTCAGGCCAAAAGTCTGGCGCCAATATTTCGATAATAGTCGACGGTCAGCCTGTACCGCAGTTCACCACCTTGTTTCTGCCTGGAGAAGACCTCCTGGTCCGCTTACCACTCGGCACATATGGGCCAGGCACTCATACCGTTACTTTGCAGCACCAGGGGCCGGCTGATTACTACATTTACTTCGACTTTTTGGAAATCGCCCATCCCACAACCAGCTTGCCTGAATTTGAGCCAAACACGTTCTCGTTAGCAACGGACTGGGACACCTATCATTCACAATCTTTACCCGCCGAACGAACGGCATGGCTGATTCAAAAACTGGGCTTTACAGGCCGGGTAAACCATTATGTTGGCGCTCTCTGGTTCTACGAAATTGTCCGCCCCGGAACCCGGTACGCTTCCCTGACAGTTACGTTCGTGCTCGTGCAAGGAGTGAACCCGAGTTCGACAATAACCCTGAATATCACGCCGCCCAACTCCGGCACAACGTCAATTCAACACTTAGTACTTTTCGATGACACGCCAGCGACCTTGGCCCAAGCATTCGCCGGCCTGATCAACCTCGGAAGCAATGCGATTTGGGCGAGTGCATCGGGAGATCAACTCACGCTAACCGCACGCGCCATGGGGCCGGACGGCGACAATATTCTCGTACAATTGGATTCGAGCACCGCTGGATACACCCTTCAGGGCGGCTCAGAGCTAACCGGCGGTGTTTACGGCGCACCCTATACCAACATCGATCCAAACGGGACTCTGGCCCTGACCGCCGATTATTGGCGAACGGATCTCTCAGCAGCTCCCAGCATCAATCGTGCAGCACGCGATTGGCATCTGGCATACTTTCAGGCACTGAAGAGCTACGGCATTGATGTGGTTGTTGCGTTTAGTACCGAGCTCATGAATGGCGATCCGGATCCGGCGGCAGGCATCGTTCAGCAGTATCCAGATGCTGCTCCGGTTGTCTTAACTACTCCTTCCATCCAGACGAATTTTTCACCTACTTCCATTGCATATTGGACGAAGAATTATCTGGAAATGGCCTCGCTTCAAAACTCCGCGGGCCTGCAGCCCTATCTGCAGTTCGGCGAAGTGCAGTGGTGGTATTTTCCGAATGGCGCAGGAATGCCGTTTTACGATGCCTATACGCAGCAGCAATTCCAAGCTAAGTACGGCGTGCCCATGCAGACGATCACTTCGAATACTGCGGACCCCAGCGCCTACCCGAACGAGATGTCGTTCCTCGCGGCCATGATTGGAAACTACACCGCCTCCATCCGCAATACGGTATTAGCCCAGTATCCGGCGTGCCGGTTTGAAGTACTATATCCGACGGATACGAACAATTTCAGCATCACGCAGATGGTGAACTTTCCCGCAACCGATTGGACGCCGGCGAATCTCCATGTTTTGAAAACTGAGAGTTTCACATTCACGGGATCGAATAACTTGGACCTCAGCGCCTATTCAATCGGCGTGAGCGCCTCGAAAGGATTCCCCCTGAATCAACGAAGTCACTTAGTAGGTATAGGTAACGCCTGGAACGCATGGCCCAAAGAGGTAGATATCGCACAGGCGCAAGGACTTGATTCAATCGTCTTATTTGCCTTAGATCAGTATTGTCTAATCGGCTACCCTCCACCTCCATTCTTAAAGACCGCGCGTGCATTGCGCCAGGCTTGATTGTCATAGCTTCGCTATGAGCACATCGTAAACTGGTCAATTCATGATTTTCATCGTGACGGTCTCGCTTGTCGTGCTCGTTTTGTGTGCCATCACGGTATACAAAACCAGGCAAGTGAAAAACGAAGCCGATTTTCTGGTGGCCGGCAGAACCCTAAGCTGGCCCGTATTGGTTTTCACCCTACTTTCCTCCTGGATCGGCGCAGGCAGCCTTCTTGCCGGTGCGGAAAACGCCTATAAGAACGGTCTCGTTGCGCTTTGGCAGCCGGCAGGGGGCTGGGTCGGTTTGCTGCTTATTGCTGTCATCGCGGGTCGCGCCCGGCAGTTTGCTCAATTCACCGTGCCCGACCTCCTGGAAGCCAGATACAGTTCAACCGCCCGGGTACTCGCGACGATTGCCATCGTTATCTCGTACACGGTTATTGCGAGTTATCAGCTTATAGGAGGCGGCGACATCCTACATCTCATTTTTCCTGACCTGGCGCGAACGACTGGCCTCTATATCATGGCTGCGTTCGTCATTTTTTTTACAGCGGCAGCCGGTATGGCATCCATCGCCTATCTCGATCTGGTCATAGGGTCGCTAGTCACCGTCACCGTGATCATCGCTGTTCCGATCCTTCTATCGAAAGTAGGCGGCTGGGGCGCCGTGCATCATGCACTCCCCGCAACGCACTTTCAACTTTTGGGCAATTACACGCTTGGCGGCGCCATCGCTCTTGGCCTTCCCACGCTCTTGTTGCTGATCGGCAATCAAGGCATGTACCAGAAGTTCTTTTCTGCAAAATCTGCCCGTGACGCCCGTAACTCCGTAATCGGTTGGATCTTCGGAACTATCACGCTCGAGACCTTGTTGGTTCTGGTTGCACTTATCGCCAGCGCGAAGCTGCACACAGATCGCCCCCGCGAGATCATTCCTCTTACTGCAAAACAGGCTCTTCCACCGCTTCTGGGAGCCATCTTACTCGGTGGAGTGTTCGCGAAGGTCGTCTCGACCGCAAACAATTACTTGTTCTCGCCTGCCACAAATTTAATCCATGACGTCTATGAGCGTTTCATTGATCCCCATGCAACACAGCGCCGCAAATTATTGGTCTCGAGAATTATTGTCATCCTCCTCGGGATTTTCGCCATTCTCCAAGCGACACAATTTCAATCCGTTCTGAAAGCTTCGCTATATGCTTATACTGTGTACGGCACAGCCGTAACACCCGCCGTCATGGCGATTTTCTTTTGGCGCCGCACGACGACGGCCGGTGCGGTGAGTTCTATCCTGCTAGGGACCATCGTCACCGTAGGCTGGCAACTGTTGCAGCAGTACGGGCCCGATGCGGTTCAAAAACAGATCGGAAATGTAGACGCGGTTTACCCTGCCTTGGCGGCATCCATGCTGAGCCTGGTCGTGGTCAGCTTACTGACACCCGCGCCCTCCCCGGTGCAGTTAGCTAAACTCGAAGCTGTCTAGTATCGCCATGCGCATCGAAAATATTCAAAACGCTCTTCGCCTGGCTGAATTAGACGGCTGGCTTTTCTTTGATCATCATCGACGCGACCCGCTCGCATATCGCATTCTCGGGCTGAGTAACCGGATCGAAGCCACACGCCGCTGGTATTACTTTGTGCCAGCGAATCAGGAGCCTCGTAAGCTGGTGCATCGCATCGAAAGTGAGTCGCTCGATGAACTTCCCGGCTCCAAGGAACAATATTCCAGTTGGCCTGATCAACAACAGAAACTGTGCAACCTGCTTCACGGCTGCCGTCGCATCGCAATGCAATATTCGCCTGATTGTGCAATTCCCTACGTCTCACTTGTAGACGCCGGGACCATTGAGCTGGTCAGAAAGTGTGGAGTTGAGATAGCTAGCTCAGCCGATCTCGTTCAGGAATTCGAAGCTCGCTGGACCGAAGAGCAATATCAATCTCATTTGCAGGCGGCCGAAAAAGTTGATGCGGTGCGCCGCGAAGCATTCCGGCTGATTAGCGAGTACATTCGCGATGAGAACGCACTCACCGAATATGAGGTCCAGCAGTTTGTGGTGCGGCGATTCAAAGAGTCGGGGCTGTTTGCCACGCATGGTCCAATAGTGGCGCGCAACGAGAACGCCTCAGATCCACACTATGAGCCCAGCCGGAATCGAACCGCCCACATCCAACGCGGTGATCTGGTTCTCCTCGACATGTGGGCCAAACTAAACACGCCAGATGCCGTCTACTACGACATCACCTGGACCGGTTTTTGCGGCGCGACTGTTCCAGACCGGATTCAGAATGTCTTCACAGTTGTTCGCGACGCGCGCAAAAAAGCTTCGGAGTTCGTGATCCGGCAAATCTCTGCAGGATCGACGATTGCCGGCTACCAGGTGGACGATGTTGCCCGCGGCCATATCGAACGAAACGGCTTCGGTGCTTTTTTCTTTCACCGCACCGGCCACAGTATCGGAACGGAAGTGCATGGCACGGGAGCCAATATGGACAATATGGAGTCGCATGATACGCGCCGGATCATCCCCCGCACCTGCTTTTCCATCGAGCCCGGCATTTACCTGCCCGATTTCGGTATCCGTTCGGAAGTGAATGTGTACGTCGGGGAGGGCTCTGCCTGCGTTACCGGCGAAGAACAAAGCGAGATGCTTAAGCTCGGATCCCGCTGAACTGCATTCGCATTACTCATCTAAATTGCTCGGCACGCTGGATTTAGGCGTCAATCGAGCGCATTAATTATTTTGATTGGCGGCGACCGGCCAATCCGTTCTAACGTCGAGTATGGCGACAGCAATTTTCCCGGAGCCCTCGGCTTCACAAGTCGCGCTGCTCCACCGTATCAGCAACATTGTCAGTTCCGAGCTCTCTCTCGACGAGATGCTTGGTGAAATTGTCGGATTAACGGTACAAGTTACGCACTGCGATGCATGCCTCGTGTACCTGGTTGAACGCTCGACCAACGAAATAGTTCTTCGTGCCTCGCAGGTTCCCCACCAGGGCGATTTGGGAAACATTCGCATGCAAGTAGGCGAGGGCATTACCGGATGGGTCGTTGAACACCACTCGGTCGTTGCTCTTCCGGAAAATGCGGCCGCCGATCGCCGCTTCAAATATTTCCAAGCTCTCATTGAAGATACGTACGAGGCGTTTCTCTCGGTCCCACTGGTCAGCGGGGGAGAAGTAATCGGCGCTATCAACGTTCACCACCGCGAGCCGCACTATCACACGCCGGATGAAATTTCCCTGCTCACCTTTATCGGCGAACAGATGGGCAACGCCATTTCGAAGTCGATTCTGACAGACGAAAATCTGCGCCTTCAGGAAGAAACGGTGGAAATGCGACGGCAGCTTGAAACCCGCAAGATTGTTGAGCGCGCCAAGGGTATACTGCAGCACCGCCACAACCTGACCGAAGAAGAGGCATACTTGCGGTTGCGGAACGAAAGCCGGCGGCTGCGCCGGCCTATGCGGGAACTCGCCGAAGCCATTATTCTTTCGGAAGATCTCAGTCGTAAAAGCGAAATCGCTCAATAAACAGCCGCCGGCAGCGGAGCGGATATCGATGTGCTTCCGCAATCTCGGCTCGTCCCGGCCGCTACAATTTAGTTTGGATCGCGATTTCCAGCCGCTTGTAGGGAATGCTCACCTGTTGACGGTTCTCGGCAACTACTGGCCGCGCAAGATCGACTTGGCGCGTTTTCCGGCTCGGCGTGTTGAATACCGCATCGATGACTGCACCCGAATTGTTGTCTTCGAGCATCAGCCGCAGTCGCCGCCGCGTGCGGGAATTCTTTTCGTACACGGTTTGGAGGGTTCGGCCGATGCCAGCTACATTCAAAGCTTCGCCCAAAACGCGCTCCTAAGAGGCTACGCCGTTCATCGCATGAATCTCCGCACCTGCGGCGGGACGGAAGAACTCTGTGAAACCATGTACCATTCAGGTCTCACGAGCGACACGCGAGAAATTTCAGAACGCATCCGGCTGGCTAGCAAGATTCCCTTGTTCGTCGTAGGATTTTCCCTCGGTGGCAACGTTGTGCTCAAGTTGGCTGGTGAACTCGGCTATTCAGACCTGCTTGCAGGTATCTGCGCGATATCGACGCCGATCGATCTGGCTACATGCGTTCGCTATCTCGACCGGCCTGCAAATTCACTCTATGCGCGCCGCTTTCTGAAGCGGCTTTGCGACCGCGTGCGGCGTAAGAACAAATCAGCTCCGCATCTTTACCGGACCGCCGGCCTGCGCGGCGTGAAAACGGTGTGGGAGTTTGATGATCGCTTCACGGCGCCGCTTTTCGGTTTCGGCACAGCAGCGAATTATTATTCCACGCAGTCAGCTACGCGGTATTTGGATGCGATTCGAATCCCCACGCTCGTCATTACAGCCAAAGACGACCCGCTGGTTCCGTTTTCGATCTACAATCACCCGGCATTTCGACACAATCCGGCGCTCACACTGATTGCTCCCGAGCACGGCGGCCACTTAGGTTTTCTGTCGCGCAAACAGCCCCGATTTTGGGTTGATAACGTTGCCCTGAACTGGATGGAGCGGTTCCTCGCAAGTAATAGAAATCCGGGAACAGTGGCCGCGCAAGTTGCGTATCAATAGGCGTATCGGTGTCTGCCAAGCGAAAATACCGGCCAAGCGCTTCGTTCTGGGAAGCGGGCCGTATTGCCATCGATTCTTTAAACAAGAACAAGCTGCGTAGTTTCCTCACCCTGCTAGGCATCATTCTCGCCACTACGACGTTGATCTCTGTCACGGCGCTGATCCACGGCATGAATGTCTACATAGCAACCAAAGTTTCCAATATGGGCTCGGATGGTTTCCGTATTGTCCGTATGGCGTGGTTCGGCCCGCCCGATCCCAAGAAACTCCTGCTCATGTCGAAACGCAATCCGAATTTGCGGCGCGAAGAGTACGACTTCGTAAAGGAAAATGCGACGTTGTTGCGAGGTCTGGGCATTATGGCTTCTACGAACGGACGCATTTCTTTTCACGGCGAATCAACCGACAATACGGTCAATATTCAAGGCATAACGGCTAATATACCGGCGCTGAACAATGTTCAGGTGGATGCGGGCCGCGGAATCACCGACGAGGAAGTACACCGGCACGCAAACGTCGCCTTCATTGGTCACGACATTACCAACCGGTTTTTTGCGAATCGGGATCCGGTCGGCAAGACGATAGAGGTCGATGGCGTTCCTTTTGAAGTGGTCGGCACTGCCAAAGAGCTAGGCAGTGTATTCGGTCAATCGCAGGATAACTTTGTCATGATTCCGATCGACACGTACTTCAAGACGTACGGCGCGCAAAAGGGCATGAGCTTTGTGGCCAAGGCTATCGATCAGGAACATCTCTTCCAGGCCGAAGATGAAGTGACTATGCTGCTGCGCGCTTTCCGCCATTTGCGCCCGGGGCAGGACAACAATTTCGGGATCATCTCGTCGGATTCTTTTGTCAGCCTGTGGCAGCGCCTCACGGCGGCGATTGCGGCCACTGCCGTCGGCATCGTCTCGGTATTCATGGTGGTCGGCGGCATCGTCATTATGAACATCATGCTGGCGGCGGTGACAGAGCGCACGCACGAAATCGGTATCCGCAAGTCTTTGGGCGCCAGAAGAGCGGACATTATGAATCAATTTCTGGTGGAATCCGCAACGCTTGCGGCCACGGGTGGTCTCGCCGGCGTGCTCATCGCATGGGCGATTGCCGCACTCATCCGCAACGCAGCCTCAGTCCCGATGGCTTTGCCCGTTACGTCGGTTCTCATTGGCGTGGGCTTATCTGCCATCGTGGGTCTTTTCTTTGGTATCTATCCGGCGCGCCAGGCTTCGAAGCTGGATCCTATTGAAGCGCTCAGGTCGGAGCAATAAGTGAACTGGATCCCCGTTTTCAACGCGACATTTCTGGCGGTCGAGACAATCCGCGCTCATAAAATGCGCGCATTCCTGACTGTGCTCGGTGTGGTCATGGGAACCGGGACCATCATTGGCGTCGGATCTATTCTCACCGGCTTCGATTCTTCTATCACTGCCATTCTCCGCAGCTTTGGCCCGAACTCCGTCATCATTTACAAATTTCCGGCAGGCCGACCTTCGCCGCCGACTCCCGAAGAGCGAACCAGGAAGGACCTGACTTACTCCAGCGTTCTGGCCCTGCGGGAAAAATGCAGCTTGTGCGAGAGCGTATCTCCAAACGCATTTCGAAACAGCAACACCATTCAGGCGCGCTACAAAGGCAACGACATGTACGGCGTCAATCTACAGGGCGTCGAGGAAGAATACGCCAATTCCGGGCAAGCGGATCTGAGCGCGGGGCGCTTTATCACCGACCAGGACAATCGCCGCACTGCCCCCGTCGCCGTGATCGGCGCTGATCTCACGAAAAGCCTATACGCAAACGTGGATGCGATTGGCAAACCGATCACCGTGGATGGGCACGAATACACCGTCATCGGCACCATGAACAAACCCGCGGCTTCGTTCTTCGGCCAAGATGACCTGCGCGTGCTGTTGCCTTACTTCACGTATCGCAAGAACTACCCGTCCAGCAAGGACATGTTCATTGTCGTAAATGCCAAGCAAGGTCAACTTACTGCTGCGATGGATCAGATGAGAGTGATTCTGCGCATCGACCGCCATGTCCCGTACAGCAAACCAGACGATTTCGCTCTGTCCACTGCAGATCAGATGGTTAGCGACTTCCGCCAGATCACTTCGATGGTCGCGCTGGTGATGGTGGTACTTAGTTCAGTGGGTCTCCTGGTAGGCGGCATCGGCGTGATGAATATCATGCTGGTATCGGTGACCGAGCGCACGAAGGAAATCGGCATCCGAAAAGCAATTGGCGCCCGCAAATCCGATATTGTGCTGCAATTTCTGATCGAGGCGGTGGTGCTGACAGCGCTAGGCGGAGTCGCCGGCATCATCTTCGGTTGGCTCATTGCGCTGATCAGCCGGCTGATCTTCACCAGTTTGCCGGCCAGCGTCCCCCTGTGGGCCGCCGCTCTTGGCCTTATTGTTTCCGCGGGAACCGGCCTGTTTTTCGGCATCTGGCCTGCGAGCAAGGCCGCCCGGCTCGATCCCGTTGAAGCATTGCGCTATGAATAGTGCATGCAGTGGAAGCTTGCCGCCGGCATCTCGACAGCGGCCTTCCTCATTCTGCTGTTCCTGGTTGTTGCGTCCACGGCTTTCCAGCACGCCTTTGGAATTCGGCGGTTTGATTCGGAAGCCGTTGTTACTCAAGTCAAACGGCTGAACCAGCTGGTAACGGTCAAATACAGTATCCAGCGCGTGGTTGGGTTGCGCGAGCCCAAGGTGCCACTCGGTGAAGAATCCATTTTGCTTCTGGTACAAGGCGAAGCGCTGGCAGGCGTCGATCTTTCGAGATTGCGACCGGACGACATCGTTTACACCGGCAAGCAATCCGTCGTTATCCGGCTGCCGGCAGCCAAATTGCTGAACGTGTATCTCGACGAGAAGCAGACGAAGGTCTGGGATCACCAGATCACCTGGTGGACGCCATGGGTTCCGTATGATCCCGATCTGGAACACAAGGCGCGCCTCGAAGCCCTCGATGAGGTGCGTAACGTTGCGCTACAGATGGGAATTCTCGATCAGGCGCAGACGAACGCAGAAACTTCCATACGCGATCTGCTGGCAGCGCTTCAGCTTTCGGCTACTTTCAAGAAGCACGCTCTCGATTGAAGCGGTTGATATACTCGCGATCACGATGAAAGTTGAAGACGTCAAGAAGGCGGTGTTGCGGTGTTTTCCGCCTCGGCAGTGAAAGCGGTGGAGGACACGTTTAAGAACAAGGCGCCTACCAAACCGGGGCTTGCAGATGCAGGAGCGCTCACCGGCATCGGTCAGTGTGGATACACCGGGTAAGCAGCCGGTGCTGAAAACGAGCGGCGCTGCCTACACGAAGCTGGCCATGAAACGAGTGGTCCTGGTAATGAAGAAGGGACCCTCGGATGAGTTGATCATTGTGACCTGCTATCCCTCCAGTAAGGAACCGTTGCGACGCCGGGCACGCCTTATCCTTCAACGAGCGATGATTTCGTTGAACTGTGCTCTGTTTAGCGCAGAACCACAATCCTGGTAGCGTAGGGTTCAAGATCCAGCGTCATCGCGGTGCCGTCGCGAGTGCGGCTGCCCGCAGCCGGAGAGATCGCGCCGGTTTGCGGATCCCAGATCTGCAATTCTTTGTTCCCGCCCGTCAGGGTTACTGTTTCGTGGAGCGGCTGCGCTCCTTCGTTGAAGAACAGGTAAACGCCCGCGTCTTTCCAGCGCCGCTTCATGACGCGCAGCGCCGGTTGCGGCGCGCCGGTGCGAACGGTTGCGGGAGCAGCCGATGTGACGGCTTTTAAAATGCCGGGCGCAACGGCCTGCGGCTCGGGCGGTGCAGGCGGCGGATACTGGGGCGGAGTGGGAACGGGCGCCAGCTCGGCGGAGTTCAATACTGTGGCCCACTGAAAATCAGATTCGCCTGCCTTGCGGGCATCACGAATCGTGCGGCCGTAAATCCATTGCGGCGAACCGCCCAGGAACACAACCTTGCCGCCGCCTGAAGCGAAGGTTTTCAACCGTGCCAGCGCGCTTTCGGAAAGCACCTCGGGCGCGGGAAGGATCACGGCATGGTACCGGTTTCCGCTGAGCGTTTCAAAGGCGCCATTGTGAAGCTTCAAATCGCGTTCCAGCGCATCCTCATCAACAATGTCAAAGTCGATCTGATGCTCGCTTAACAGCCGTTCCGTCGCGACAAACTGCGAGCCGGCTTTTTCGTCTCCCAACCACATGGAACTCGAGGGCAGAAAGAGCGCGACGGAAGCATCGGGCCTGCCCATTGACAGCAGATAACTCATGCGGCGCACATAGGCAGCGAGCGCCGGGAACGCGGGATCTGCCATAAACGACGGCGGTGGCCGCGGGCCGCCGGAGGTTGCGGGAAAATACATCATCTCGACTAGATTGACGCCGCGCACAAACTGCTCGTCGAGGATATAGCGCGCCATTTTGATATCGGGCACCGGGCGATAAGCCGCGAAGCTTTCGGTAAAAGCGCGCGGCTTGCCATAGACATGCGAAACGGAGGCAGCCAGGCGCGGATAATCGGATATCGTATCCGTCCAGATCTGGTGCCAGATGGCATCGATACCGGGCACCTGCACGTAGCGCATATCACGGAAGAACGAGCCTTCGCTGCGCGTCAGCTCCATCTGCATCTCTTCGTGATTGAGATGTACCTGGTATTCCAGGTTGTTTGCGGCGCACCAATCCCCTTGCGGCTTGAAGAACCCGGCCGCGAACATCTGCGAAAACACGTCGTAATAATCCGCTTTGATGCGAAGCTGCTCCGGTGTGAGGTGGACCGGCACGCCAGGATTGCGTTTCGACGGCGTCTGCGCGAATAGCGCAACGTATGGCTGCACGTCGTAGCCTTTGATCTCGCGGAAACGATCGAAAAACCTGGGGGTCCAAGGCAATCCGCTGATGGAGTAATCCGGCTCATCACCACGGAATCCCATGATCGTCTTACCGAACTCGTCGCCTACAGACCGCTTGTATTGCTCATGCGTGAATGCCAGAAACTGCGCAGTTGCTGCCGGATCGAGATAATCCTCGAGCGATTGCGTCGTATCCTTCACACGCTTGGGATTTGTATCGGAGCGTGTTGGCGAAGTTCGAAACTCATGGTCGACGATCAGTACGGTCCATGTTCCGGCCGGGGCGGTCCAATCAAGAACATTGCCGTGCAGTGGAATCGGAATCGCGCGCCCATCCTGGTTAACCGCCGCCGCACTTACCCGATCAGGCGGCAATTCCTTGTGCAGCACGCTGCCGCCCGCAACGGGAATACGGTCGACAACTTCCAGGGCCTGCATTCGCAGATCGGGCACGGTGGAAGAAAATTTGCCGCCTGCAAACCCGCTCGGATAACCGGCATCATCAACAATCCACACGCGCATGCCGCGCCGTTTTGCTTCCGCCACAAACTGGCGGAAAAAAGAGAAGTACTCGGGCGACAAGTATTCGAAGGGCATGTTGTATCCGGCTTGCACCGTAACGGCTGTGAAGCCGAGCCGCTTCATGGTGTCGAGATCACGCTGCACCTGTTCAAGCGTTACAGGCCCGTTGAGCCCGTAATACGGCTGAGGGCCGTACTCAGGCGGCGGAGATTGCCATGTCGCGGCGATCTGAGCGAGGCTCAGGTCCTGGATTTTCTGCCAGGGCCGTTGTGCGAAAAGGCAGGCAGATAGAACAAGAAAAAGACCGGCAGTGCGCTTCATGCGTATGCCTCGTCAAGCAATTGCACCACGTGGACAACGCGCTGGCTTTGGCCGAAGAGCCGGACGCCGGCTGCAAGTTGCAACATACATCCCGGATTTGCGGTTGCGATGACATCCGCGCGCGTGCTGTTGACCGACTCCATTTTGTTTTTGAGGATGCGCATCGCCATATCGGTGTGGACGAGGTTATAGATACCGGCACTGCCGCAACACAGATCGGCCATCGGCATTTCGCGATAAGAGAGCCCGGGAATTGATTTCAGTAACCGCCGTGGAGCGTCTTTGATTTTCTGCCCGTGCGCGAGATGGCAGGAGTCCTGATAGGTCACGGCCAGGTCGAGCGGCTTCATCGCCGGATTCAGATCGATTTGAGCCAGAAATTCGGTGACATCGCGAATGCTGGCGGCAAACTTCCCCGCCTTATTTTTATAATCAGCATCGCTCGAAAGCAGATGACCGTATTCCTTCAATGTCGATCCACATCCGGCAGCGTTGGTGAGAATGGCGTCGAATCCACCGTCACAAATGGCATCAATGTTCTTCCTTGCGAGAGCGCGCGCCTGTTCCGCCATTCCGGAGTGCAGGTGCAGCGCGCCGCAGCATCCCTGTCCTGGTGGAATAACCACCTCACAGCCGTTCTGCTGCAAAACACGAACCGTGGCCTCGTTCAAACGCGCGAAGGCGACGTTGGCGATGCAGCCGGCCAGGAAGGCCACGCGAAAACGCTTTTCGCCGAGCGCCGGGAAACTGGCGCCGATTTTCCCGAAAAAGAATGGAATCTGTGCTTCGGGCGAGAGGGCATCCAATTCAGCGGCTCTGCCGAAGGCGCGCAGAACCCCGGTTGACCGCAACAGCCGCTGCAACCCACTCACCTGATACGCATAGAACGCGGCCCCGGCAATTTGCAGCGCTGTAGGCGAGGGAATCAGTTTTTCCAGCAAACATTTCTTCGCGAGGCGCTGCAATAAGGGCCGCGGCGTGCATGCTTCCAATTGTTCCCGCGCCGCCTCAATCATTCGCCCGTACGGGACCCCGGAAGGACAGGCAGTTTCGCAGCCACGGCAAGCCAGACAAAGATCGATATGCTTGCGGTAGGACGGCGTGACGGGCGCGCCATTCACTACCTGGTTCATCTGGTAAATGCGGCCGCGCGGAGAATCCATTTCCAGGCCGAGCTCGCGGTAAGTGGGACAGGCGTTCAGGCACAAGCCGCAATGCACGCATTTGTCGAGATCTGCCTGGGCCGGTCCGGAAGCGGCCGTGTTGATGACATCCAAGGAACTAGATGCGCCCATACAGCCGCGAGCGATTGAGCAATTGATCCGGATCGAACATCCTTTTGACCTTTTCCATCATCCCAAAGGCGTTGGCAGCGGCGGCCTCGGTTGAACTTAGCCAAAGTTCCCTCGCCGAGCGAATCTCTTCGGGCGCGAATTCAACGGCAACTCTCCAGCCGCGCTCTCGCGCTGCATTCCAAACGGGCTGGACACCTTGCCAGCTCGTCAGGTACAAGTAACTCACGCCGGAGGCCGCGCGGGCGATACAGGGACCGGAGACTAATTTCAACAGCGGGCGGATTTCCATCAGAGTGGTAGAGACGCGCAACACGATGCCGCCCGGCTGCCGGCGCAGGAAGTCGGGAGTGAACTCTTGTATGCGCATCCAGAAATCGGTCTCTTCGCGGCCGGCGAGCGGCGTGGCGCCGGGAAGCTCGCGTGAGTAACGTTCCAGGACGCGAGCGGACCCGCCGGCACGCAAAGCGAGCACGTATCCTTCTGAACCAAGCCGTGCTAAACCCAGGCGGGCCGCGGCTGCGGGATTTAGCAAGTCCAGCGCCACCGGTTGTAAAACGCCGCGCAGAATTGCATCGCGCTGCTGTATTGCAGAATCTGCATCTTTATAGCTCACGGCGAAGGTGCGAGTCTCGGGGGGCAATGAATGCACGCGGAAGTTGGCGCTGGTAATAACGGCCAGAGTTCCGAAGCTTCCGATCATCAACTTGCCCATATCCAGACCGGCAACGTTCTTGACTACCATGCCGCCGGTTTTGACCAGCTTGCCTTCGAGAGTGGCGAAGGTCATGCCAATCACGAGGTCGCGCGCAGTTCCGTAGCCGCAGCGCATGGGACCGCTCATGTTGGCTGCGAGCACGCCGCCTATGGTTGCGCCGGCAGCGAACGGGGGGTCGAGCGCGACCATCTGGCCGCTTTGCGCAAGGAGATGCTGCATTTCTGAAAAAGGCATACCGGCTTCGACGCTGATCGTCAGGTCGTCGCGCTCATATTGCAGGACACGGCGGAGACCAGTGGTAGCGAGGGAGACCTCGGCGGGCATGACCGGCCCGGCCATGAATCGCTTGGAGTTTTGTCCGGTGACGCGGATGGTCTGCGAACGCGCGGCTGCCTGGGCCAGAATGTCTGCCAATTCTTGTGGCGAAGCCGGGGTGAATTGCGGCATGTTCCTCTCTATTGTGGATGGCTGCACCCGGCGGGGGGCAGGAAGCAGCGCCGCCTGGAAAGGCGGCGGCAGGCTAGAAAGCCCGGCCCCACAAAGCGGTCTCATGCGGCCATTTGGGCGAAGTTTTTGACGAAGTCAGGGCCTCCGAAGCGTTCCATTTGGGTTGCGGCGCGGATTCCGGCGGCGATGGCGTTCGATTGTGCCTGCTCGGCACG
>JAJPJN010000018.1 GCA_021324185.1 Terriglobia bacterium
ACGCAACAGGAGTGAATTTCAAATGGCTGCAAAAGAAGTCAGATTCTCAGTCGATGCGCGCGACAAGATGCTGCGTGGCGTCGACATTCTCGCCAACGCCGTAAAGGTGACGCTCGGCCCCAAGGGTCGCAACGTGGTTCTCGAGAAGAAGTTCGGCGGTCCCACCATCACGAAAGACGGTGTCACGGTCGCGAAGGAAGTAGAGCTCAGGGATCCGCTGGAAAACATGGGCGCCCAGATGGTGCGCGAGGTTGCTTCGAAAACCTCCGACATCGCTGGCGACGGCACCACTACCGCCACCATCCTCGCCCAGGCGATCTTCCGTGAAGGCGTGAAGTCCGTCGCCGCGGGCGCAAACCCGATGGCCCTGAAGCGTGGTATCGAGAAGGCCGTGGACGCCGTGGTCGAGGAAGTCAAGAAGTTCTCCAAGCCCGTCTCCGGCGACGCCATCGCGCAGGTTGGCACCATCTCCGCCAACGGCGATTCCACCATCGGCAATATCATTGCCGAAGCCATGAAGAAGGTCGGCAAAGACGGTGTCATCACGGTCGAAGAATCGAAGACCATGGTTACCGAACTCCAGACAGTCGACGGTATGCAGTTTGACCGCGGCTATCTGTCCCCCTACTTCGTCAGTGATCCCGATCGCATGGAAGCGGTCCTCGATGATCCTTACATCCTGATCCATGAAAAGAAGATCAGCAACATGAAGGATCTGCTGCCGCTGCTTGAGCAGATCGCCCGCTCCGGCAAGCCGCTGCTGATCATTGCCGAAGAAGTGGAAGGCGAAGCGCTCGCAACGCTCGTGGTCAACAAGCTGCGTGGCACCTTGAACGCTTGCGCCGTGAAGGCGCCCGGCTTCGGCGATCGCCGCAAAGCGATGCTCGAAGATATCGCCATCCTCACCGGCGGCAAAGCCATCATGGAAGAAACCGGCATCAAGCTCGAAGGTGTGCGTCTCGAAGATCTCGGCCGTGCCAAACGCGTCACCGTGGATAAGGACAACACCACCATCGTCGATGGCGCTGGTTCCCAGAAGGCGATTGAAGGCCGCATCAAGCAGTTGCGCACCCAGATCGACGAGACCACCTCGGACTACGATCGCGAGAAACTGCAGGAGCGCCTGGCCAAGCTCGCCGGTGGCGTTGCGGTCATCAAAGTCGGCGCCGCGACCGAAACCGAGATGAAGGAAAAGAAAGCCCGTGTTGAAGACGCTCTGCACGCAACCCGTGCGGCCGTCGAAGAGGGCATCGTTCCTGGCGGTGGCGTCGCGCTGCTGCGTGCCGCTAAAGCTCTCGAAACTCTCAAGGGCGATGGCGACGAGCAGATCGGCATCGACATCATCCGCAAGGCTTGCGAAGAGCCGCTGCGCCAGATCTCCGGCAACGCCGGCTATGAAGGCGCCATTGTGGTCGAGAAGGTTCGCTCGAACTCAGAGCCGAATTTCGGCTTCAACGCCCAAACCGGCCAGTTCGAAGACCTGGTGAAATCCGGCGTCATCGACCCCACCAAGGTCACCCGCTCGGCCCTCCAGCATGCTTCTTCCATCAGCGCTCTCATGCTGACCACCGAAGCCATGATCGCTGAAGTGCCCGAGAAAAAGTCGGCCGCCGGCCCGCCCGCTGGCCACGGCCCTGACATGGACTACTAATCGGCAGCTCCAATTCAACAACTCTCGCCCGCCCGGCGTAAAACCGGGCGGGTTTTTTATTTACAATGAACCCTGCTCTTTTATTCAATACGCGCCTCGGTCGGGCTCGGATTTTCCCTATGCCCGGCCCTCCACAGTTCACGGTAAACTTGGTTCCCATGATCTTTTGGGCGCATTCGGATCCATCCGGGCTGCCGCCGGAAGCGCCCGGTGCTAAGTGGCAGCTACTCTCCGAGCACCTGACGAACGTCGCCGCGCTGTCGCGAACGCTCGCCTGTTATGCGGCTCCTGCCGACACGCACTTTCAAGACCTGGCGCACTGGGCCGGGCTTCTCCACGACTACGGAAAATACACAGACTGCTTCCAACAAAGAATTCGCACCGGAAAAGGCAAGTGTCCCCATGCAATTCACGGCGCCGCGATGGCATTTGCCGGAAACCCGGCAGAACGCCCCAGTTTGCGCGCCGCACACATCGGAATGGCGGTCGCTGGCCACCACGCCGGCATACCGGATAATTCCGAGTTCCGGGATCAAGTCAAAAAACGTCGCAAAGAGGCCGCAGAACTTTTGGATAGAGCCAAGCGCGACCTGCCGGCAATCGGCGCCCTGCTGGGCGGCGGCGCTCCGAACTTAGAGGATGTAAGTAAGCGATTCGATCTGTACACCAGGATGCTGTTTAGCTGCCTTGTCGATGCCGACCGCATGGACACCGCTGGACGATCCATAGCTCAAGCGCCTCTCGACGCAAAGAACAGGCTAGCCGCGCTGCTATCGCATACAAGCCAACTGCGTGGCGGAACAGAGTCCGTCCAAGCCATCCGTCGAGAAATATTTGAGGATTGCTTAACGGCCGCCGAGTGGCCGGATCGCTTACTTTCTCTTTCGGTCCCTACTGGCGGTGGCAAAACGCTGGCGAGTATGGGTTTCGCTTTGAAGCGCGCAGCAATTCAGCAAGACCAATATCGGCGAATTATTGTTGTCATTCCGTATCTGTCGATCATCGAGCAGAACGCCGCCGTTTACAGCAAAATTTTCGGAAACGACGCCGTCTTAGAACACCACTCGGGCGCCCCGCTTAAGCTTTCGTTAAAAGATCGGGAGCATTTCGGTATCGAAGCGGAATCAGAAGATGATTATCAAGGCTTGGCGCGGCGCCCCGAAACCGAAAATTGGGACGCGCCGCTGATAGTCACAACAAGTGTAAGATTTTTTGAAAGCCTGTTTTCTCACCGGCCGGCGGATCTGCGGCGGGTGCACAACATCGCGCGATCTATCGTAATTCTGGATGAAGTGCAGGTGCTGCCACGCCGCCTTTTGGCCCCCCTGCTCGAAATAATGGTCGAGCTCACACGCGATTGGGGATGTACTTTCGTTTTGGCCACCGCAACCAAGCCCGCTTTTGAGCGGCAAACTGCTGCGCATTCCGCAGACGCCCGCTGGAACCCGGGCACCGTGCGGGAAATCGCGCGCTCGCCACAAGATCTGCACAAACGGCTCCGTCGCGTTCAAATCGAATGGCGCATTCGCGATGCCGTGGACTGGCCGGAAGTAGCACAATGGATGGCGGCCGAGCGGCAGGCGCTCTGTGTCGTCAACGTCCGGGACCATGCGGCGAAGCTGTTTGACGAGTTAGCCGTTGCAACAAACGGCCGCCACTCGTTATTTCACCTCTCGACCCGCATGTGTCCCGCGCACCGGCTGCAACGAATTGCGGAAATTCGCGAGCGCTTGCAAAGCGGCATGCCCTGCTTGGTTGTTTCGACCCAACTCGTCGAAGCCGGCGTTGATCTCGATTTTCCAGCCACGTTTCGGGCGCTCGGACCATTGGATTCCATAGTGCAAGTGGCTGGACGCGCGGATCGGGAAGGAAGGTTGACCGAAGCATTAGGCGCGCCCGGCGGGCGGCTGATCGTCTTTAAGCCCGTCGATCATCGCATGCCGCCGAACGAATACGCCCACGCCGCCGGAGTTACCGAGAGTCTGGCGGCAGGAAGATCCATCCAGACCGATGATCTGGACGTTATGGCTATGTTTTTTGAGCGTTACTACGGAGAGGCGGATCTCGGAACCGCATTCGTCGAAATGCGCAAGCTGGCGCAATTTCACAAACTGGCTGACGAATTCGAAATGATCAGTTCGCGAACTCAAGACGTCTTCGTGCCGTATGGCGATGGCAAGCCCCTCACCGAAGAACTTTTGAGTACGCGTATACTCAATGCGCATTTGCGCAAGAGTTTACAGCCCTATGTGGTCGGATTGCAGCCCTGGGAATTTCAAGCGGCACGTAAGCAAGTCCTGATGGCGGTAGATCCCGAGGAACGCCTTTGGATTGCAGTCCATGCGGCATACGATTCAGAAAAAGGATTGAGATTTTCTTTGGAAACGGAGGACTACTTCGCGTAGTGAGTGAGAAGAACCACGAAATCGTTCGAATCAGGATAGCGGGCGAATTCGCCTGCTTCACCCGGCCCGAGGCCAAGGTCGAACGCGCATCATACCCGCTCCCGACTCCGTCGGCGGCACGAAATATTCTGGATGCCATCTGTTGGAAGCCGGAGATGCGCTGGGTTGTCACGAAGATCAGGCTCCTGAACCCAATTAAGTACGGTTCGGTGAGGCGCAATGAGGTTCAGAGCAAACTGGCGCCCGGATCGGTGAAGAAATGGATGTCAGATCCCTCGCAGTTTACGCCCTTGATCGCGGGAGCGGGCGCCGGTACGGACGGAACACCGAGAAGCACGCTGCTGCTGCGCGATGTGGCCTATGCCATCGAGGCGTATCCACTGGTTTACGACCGGAGCGGCGATAATACGCCGCAAAAATACGCCTCTATGCTCATGCGCCGTGCGGAAAAAGGCCAATGTTATCAGCAGCCCGCCATGGGATGCCGCGAATTTGTAGCGCGATTCGAGCCCGCTACCGGCAACGAAAAGACGCAGCCAGTCTCGGAAGATTTGGGGCGCATGTTGTACGATATCGTGTTCCGGCCGGCAGGAAATGCTCCGGTCTTCTTTTCGGCGCGCCTGCAGAATGGCGAGATGGACACCAGACCGGAGGTCGTTTTGCACGACCCAGCGCAGCGCGAGGAGGTATTGCGGTGTTCGTACAAGCGCTAGCTGAGTACGCAGATACTTATCTCGCTGGCCAACTGAGCGAAGAAGCGTTTGAAGAAAAGCCGGTCCAATATTTCATCGAGCTGGATGAGACGGGGACGTTTTTAAACCGCACAGAAAATACAAAGGCGGTTCAGCGTGGCAAGAAAACAGTTGTAACTCAAGAAGCCCTCGTAATCCCGAAATCGCCGGTCGCGAGGAATGCCGGCATCCATCCGCTGCTGGCCGCAGATGACATCAAATACGTTTTGGGCGCAGGGGCTTGGTCGAAGCCGGACCAGAAGGTGCGCGATGAAGAATTGCGCGAAGCGTTCGCGCAGCTAATCCAGGACGCGGCAAACGAGACAGAGGATGAGGGCCTAAGAGCCTGCGCCGCTTTTTATAAACGTTCAGAACAGCTAGAGGCGGCTCGCGCCGCCTTCTCGGATGCAAAGGCCGGCACGCTCGTTGCTCTCTCTGTTAACGGCCCGGTCGTGAAGCGCCAGGCAGCAAAAGATTATTGGCAAAAGCACTATCGGACTACGGCTGCCGCCGAGCGGGTCGTCCAAGGCAAGCAAGCCGAATGTCTGATCTCAGGCAAAATCGGCCCTATCGCCAGAACGCACGACAAGATCAAAGGGCTCGCCAGTCTGGGTGGACAGCCCTCTGGCGTGTCATTGATGTCCTTCGATAAAGAGGCGTTCCGGTCCTACGGCTGGGATCAGAACGAAAACAGTCCTGTTTCTCCGGATCGCGCAACGGCTTACGTGCTGGCTTTGAACGATCTGCTGCGAAGCGACAAAGGACGCAGGAAAGATATCACCGGTGTCGGATTCATATTCTGGACCAAGAAGCCGGTCGAATTCAACCCGATGGCGGAGATCGATCAACCCGACCCGTCGCAAGTGGAGCGGCTCTTACGCTTCGATCCGGTCGCCGATCCGGATCCCAACATGTTCTACATGGCCGGAGTCGCAGGCAACGGCGGGCGCATGCTGATTCGCTACTGGGTGGCCGAGACGCTCGCGGAAGTGAAAGACAATTTGAAGAACTGGTTCCTCGGGCTGCGGGTCGCCAACGTTTTTACGGGCACTCTGTCGGAACCACCGAAGATGTGGCAGCTTTTGCGAGCCATCGATCGCACCGGCGAACCTCCGGCAGACCGCGTCATCGCCTTGATACGCAGAGCTGTAGAAGGGAACGCCCAGCCCTTGGAATACAGAATGCTATCGGCAGCGCTGGCGAGATTGCGCGCCGAGCAAGGCAGGGAACGGCTCAACCCGGTTCGGGCGGGATTGATCCGGCTGTGCCTGAACGATCAAATTCGAGCGAGGAATTTAGCAGGAGGTTTGATGACAGAAACTCTCGATCTGGGACAGCGCCATCCCGCATATCTGTGCGGGCGCTTGCTGGCGGTGTACGAAGGCCTGCAGTATCAGGCACAAGGAGGAGAAGTCGGACAGACGATCGTAGATCGCTACTTCAGCCTTGCTTCCACCTACCCCGCACTAGCCTTTCCAAAAATGGAGGGTTTGGGCAAAAAGCACCTTCAGAAGCTGCGGCGCGACAAAGCAGGTGCCCGGGTGGCAATCGAAAAGGAGATTGACAGGCTTTGCGGGGAAATCGAACAGGCCTGCGGCTACCGCTTTCCGCAAGCTCTCGATTTAGATGGGCAGGGGCGGTTTGTACTTGGATACCACCATCAACGCGCCCACCACATGGCGCTCGCACTCGAGCGCAAACAGCAGGAGAACGGATCGAAACCCGAACTTACAAATTAGGAGAAAGCATGAGCACCGTGGAAAACAGGTATGACTTTGTTTATTTTTTCGATTGCCAGGATGGCAATCCGAACGGAGATCCCGACGCGGATAACAGCCCGCGTTTTGACCCCGAAACATTTCAGGGACTTGTCTCAGACGTCTGTCTGAAACGCAAGATTCGAGACTACGTGGCGGCAGCCAAATCGGGGGTTACGGGCTACGAAATCTTTGTGCAGTCCGGCCACTCGCTTGAGAGTAAGCAAAAGCAGCCGTACGACCACCTCAAGATAGCGCCGAAGAGCACCAAAGGTGAAGATATCCAGAAGGCGCGCGAGTGGATGTGCCAAAACTTTTTTGATGTCCGCGCTTTTGGCGCTGTGATGAGCACAACGGATTTCAATTGCGGGCAGGTCCGCGGGCCGGTTCAGTTGACCTTCGCGCGATCCATTGATCGGGTCTTCGCCACCGAACACGGCATCACTCGTGTCGCCTATACCAAAGAAGAGAAAAAGGCCGCCACAACGGCGACCACAGAAATGGGCCGGAAACACACCGTCGCCTATGGCCTGTACCGCACACACGGCTTTATTAATCCTGTCTTCGCCAGACAGACGGGCTTCTCCGAAGATGATCTAAATCTACTTTGGAAGGCGCTCGAAAATATGTTCGACATCGATCATTCGGCGGCTCGCGGGCTCATGGCTGCCCGCGCCCTTTGCGTATTCAAGCACCGTTCTGCCTTGGGGGAAGCTCCAGCGCACAAGTTGCTGGAATTGGTTTCGGCCCGATTGAAAGAAGGCGTTGTGAGCCCGCGCTCGTTCCACGATTACGCCATTTCTCAACCCGACCCGGCATCACTGCCCGAAGGCGTAGAACTTTTGACGCCGTTTGCCATAGCCGCTGCTGCGGCCTGACCCGCGCCTGTGTACGCCGAAGACGAGCTGCTCCCACTATCGGGATTGCAGCACATGGCGTTTTGCGAGCGGCGCTGGGCGCTGGTTCAGATCGAAAATATTTGGGCCGATAATCGCTTCACCGCCGAAGGCAAGGAACTGCACGAAAAAGCCCATTCGGGCGAGATCGAATCGCGCCCGGGCTTGTTGATCCGGCGGACTCTGCCAATTCATTCACTGCGGCTCGGAATCTCCGGCCAAGCCGATATCGTGGAGTTCCAACCGGTGCGCGACGGAGCCAAAGGAGTCAAATTGGAGGGGCGCCGCGGATTGTGGCGCCCCTATCCGATTGAGTACAAACGAAGCCGGGATAAAGCGGGCAGCGCAGCCTATCCCATCCAGCTTTGTGCCCAGGCGCTTTGCCTGGAGGAAATGCTTGCTGTGGAGATACCGGAAGGCGCAGTGTATGACGGCAGCGCCCAGCGCAGGCAAATCGTAACCTTCGGCCCTGAATTGCGCCATGCCGTGGAGGCGCTTGCCCGCAGAATGCACGAGCTGTTCCGGCAAAAGAAAACACCGGAACCCGAGTTGAAGAAAGCCTGCCATAGCTGCTCGCTTTACGAGCCGTGCCGGCCGGAAGCTCTCTCTCGGAAGCGCCCGGTGACCGAATATCTGCGCCGCGGCATGGCAGATCTGGAGAAGGCTGTGTGAAACCGCTGCTGAATACGCTGTTCGTCACGACGCAAGGTGCGTGGCTCGCTCAGGAAGCCGAAACAGTTGCTGTGCGCGTCGAAAAAGAAACGCTGCTGCGAATCCCGATACACACGTTGTCGGGAATCGTATGTTTTGGACAAGTGAGCGCCAGCCCCTTCTTGATGGGGATGTGCGCCGAGCGCGGTGTGGCTTTGTCGTTTTTGACCGAGCACGGGCGCTTTCTGGCAAAGGTGCAAGGGCCCGTATCGGGCAACGTACTTCTGAGACGGCGGCAATATAGATTGACCGACGACGAAGCGGGCGCGGCTAGCGTAGCAAGGGCAGTTGTGCTGGCCAAAATCGCGAATTGCCGGACGGTGTTGCTGCGGGCGGCCCGCGAGCGGAACGAAGAGAACTGCGTTGCAGCGTTGAATGCCGCCGCGCTGCGGCTGAAACGCATTTTTGAGGAAGCAGCCAAGGCAGAAACAGTGGATGAGATCCGCGGGTACGAAGGCGATGCCGCGCGCACGTATTTTGAGGTCTTCGATCATCTGATCCTCGCGGATAAAGAGCAGTTTTTCTTTCGCGGCCGGAGCCGGCGTCCGCCGCTCGATAACATGAATGCGCTCCTGTCGTTTCTTTACACTTTGCTGACACACGATACCGTCGGGGCGCTGGAAGCAGTCGGGCTGGACCCGGCAGTCGGGTATTTGCACCGTGAACGCCCCGGCCGGCCCTCGCTGGCGCTGGATTTGGTGGAGGAACTGCGGCCGGTACTGGCGGACCGTCTGGCATTGACCCTGGTGAACCGGCAACAGATCTCAGCCTCTGGATTCGACAAACTGGAGAGTGGCGCGGTAGTGATGGATACAGACACGCGCAAGCAGGCTCTAATTGCGTGGCAAAAGCGCAAGCAGGAGGAAATCATCCATCCGTTTCTGGAGGAGCGGGTACCCTTGGGTCTTGTGCCGCACGTGCAAGCCATGTTGTTGTCGCGTTATCTCCGCGGCGATTTGGATGGTTATCCTTGTTTCTTTTGGAAGTGAATCGCCATGATGCTCGTAGTAGTGGCATACGACGTCAACACGGAAACCTTGGCGGGAAAGCGGCGGTTGCGGCGCGTGGCCCGTGCGTGTGAAAACTATGGACAGCGAGTACAAAACTCGGTGTTCGAATGTTGGATCGATCCGGCGCAATGCGTAAGATTGCGAGCAGAGCTTGTACGCGAGATCGAGCTGGATCTTGACAGCCTTCGCTTTTACTTCCTGGGCGATAACTGGAAGGGCAGGATCGAGCACGTTGGCGCGAAACCAAGCTACGACCCTGAGGGGCCGTTGATCTTATGAACATCCGGTCGAAGACGTAGAGCCGAACCTGCGACGCGAGCGCGGACCCGAAGCTCACAGAACACGCCCGGCACAATCGCGAACGCGGTAACCGGTTGGCGCGATTGAGATTGAGCGTGGCCTAAATACCTTTCAGGAATTATGCTGTTGTTAGAACATAGGAGTCGCGAAAAGCGCCCCTTCGGCTCTTCATCTGGTAGCAGTTAGAGACGGGCCGTCGCGCCCCGCGCGGGCGCGTGGATTGAAACGACGGACGCGGCGTACTAAAGGCCAGCCAGGTCGTCGCGCCCCGCGCGGGCGCGTGGATTGAAACTGCGGACGCCCGCGATATTATTAATTTTGCCGACGTCGCGCCCCGCGCGGGCGCGTGGATTGAAACAATTTTCAGCCGGAGCAAGTGCTCCGGCTTTTTTAGTCGCGCCCCGCGCGGGCGCGTGGATTGAAACATAAGTCCTGAGATCCCCCGCGAAATTAGCTAAGTCGCGCCCCGCGCGGGCGCGTGGATTGAAACACGGATTACTCAGATGATTCTGTAATTAAAGATCGTCGCGCCCCGCGCGGGCGCGTGGATTGAAACTGCCGCGACGGGGAGATTCGAGAACTCTGGAGCGTCGCGCCCCGCGCGGGCGCGTGGATTGAAACATCCGTAACGTATTACCCACTTTCTTAAGCGGGTGTCGCGCCCCGCGCGGGCGCGTGGATTGAAACTCTTCGCGGTGGCAGCGCAGGCACAGCGTAACTAAGTCGCGCCCCGCGCGGGCGCGTGGATTGAAACTAGATCTGCTGCGCGGCAGGCTGCTCGCTTGCAAAGTCGTGGCCCGCGGTAAAAACCCCGGTCACAAAGGTTGCCTCGAAATTTTCCCTTTCGTCGCGTACCGCGGGCGCGGCACCGCACCGCCCCTCACTCCTGCCGGTAAGATACTGGTTTCATGACTCGCTTCCCCGGCGTCGATTTTCTGCAGTTCGATTCGCTCCTCACCGAACAGGAGTTGCTGGTGCGCCAGACCGCGCGCCAGTTTGTCGATGAGCGCGTCCTCCCGGTCATCCGCGATGCCTTCAACAAAGCCGAGTTCCCCCGGCACCTCATTCCCGAGATGGCGCAGCTCGGATTC
>JAJPJN010000064.1 GCA_021324185.1 Terriglobia bacterium
CGGCTGTCGAAGTAACGTGATCCAGACAATAGCGGCAATGCAGATAGAAACGAGCAGCAGCAGAGCTTTTTTGCGCGCCGCGGCTGTCCTTTGCCGTGTGTAAAGGCCGAGCAACGCATTCAGCAGCACAAAAGCAAAAGGAAGCGCAATGTTAACCAGATACGCAGCCTGCCATTGGTGCGCGATGAAAAGGAGATCGAATGCAACGGCGAGACACGCTGCTGCCGCTGCAATCACGAAGTCGAAAAGGATTCTCGATTCGTTAGGGCCGAGCGATGCCAGAGAAAAGCCGCGCGCGAATCTCAGGCGGATAAATTGGAGCACGGACTTAACCAAAACGAGGAAATCCTCACCACAGTATAGCGTTTCAGCAAAGTTGCCTATTTATCGGAAATCGCGGCTGCGGACCGGAAGTACTGCGCCGCTTCTTTCTGCTTGCAGATCCCGCAATTGGCTGGAGGAATCCCAAAGCTGCCGGGCAACTACATGCAGCACCTGGCCTTCTCTCTGGATCTGGCCACGGCACACAAGTAACTTAGCGGAATAAACAGCCTGCCGGAATTTCAACTGCACGTTCTTCCAGACAATCAGATTGACGACTCCAGTTTCGTCTTCCATTGTTAGAAAAATTGTTCCATGAGCGGTGGCCGGTTGCTGGCGGAATAGCACTAAGCCTGCAATAGTTACAATTTTATTGTTTGGCGCCTCTTTTACCATCGCGGCAGGAATTACGCGCTGCTCGCGAAGGCGCGCGCGCAGAAAGGCCAGTGGATGTTTGCGCAGCGTGAGCCCGGTTGCGACGTAATCTTCGACGACTTCCTGGCTTGGTGAAGCAGCCGGCAAATCTAAGGCAGGTTCATCAAATAGATTGCCCTGAACAGCGCGAAACAGGGGCGGCATGTCACGGTCCACAGCGCCTGCCTCCCAAAGGGCTTGCCGCCGTTTCAATCGCATCGAGCTGAATGCATCTGCCTGCGCCAAACGATCCAAAGCGAGCCGGCTACAACCGGAGCGCAGGACAATTTCGCCGGGCGAATGATAACCGGACCCACGCGCATTCACAATCGTCCGCGCATCTTTCTCAGATAGACCGGCTACTAAACGCATCCCGAGCCGGATGGCATATTTGCCGCGCCGATTTGTCGTTTGCAGCGTGCTGTCCCACTGGCTGTAATTGACATCAATAGGACGTATTTCCACGCCATGCTCGCGCGCATCGCGAACCAGTTGCGCGGGCGCATAAAAACCCATTGGCTGGCTATTCAGCAGTGCGGCGCAAAACACCCCCGGGTAATGACATTTGATCCAGGCCGAAACATAAACCAGGTTGGCGAAGGAGATGGCATGTGATTCTGGAAAGCCATAGGTGCCGAATCCTTCGATCTGGCTGAAGCAACGCTCGGCAAAATCCAGCGGGTAGCCGTTGCCGAGCATTCCGTGAATGAATCGCTCGCGATGTTTCTGAATCGTTCCCACATGGCGAAATGTTGCGAGCGAGCGGCGCAGTTCATCTGCTTCATCCGGGCTAAATCCTGCGCCCGTAATGGCGATCTGCATCGCCTGCTCCTGGAACAACGGGACGCCTAATGTCTTTCCCAAAATGTTTTTCAGCGCTTCGCTGGGATATGAAGCAGCCTCCTTGCCTTCGCGGCGCCGCAGATACGGATGCACCATGTCGCCTTGAATAGGCCCGGGCCGGACGATAGCAACTTCAATTACCAGATCGTAAAAGCATTGCGGCTTCAGGCGCGGCAGCATACTCTGTTGCGCCCGGCTCTCCACCTGAAAAACACCGATTGAATCGGCGCGCTGCAGCATCTTGTAAACGGCCGGGTCGTTCGACGGGATATCGGCCAGAGTGTGGTTGATGCCGTAATAGAGCTTCAGCAAATCAAATGCTTTGCGAATTGCCGTCAACATCCCGAGCGCCAGAATGTCCACTTTCATCATTCCGATCTCGTCGATGTCATCTTTGTCCCACTGAATCACCGTGCGGTTTTTCATGGTGGCGTTTTCAATCGGCACGAATTCATCCAGGCGCCCGCGCGCGATGACGAAACCGCCGACGTGTTGCGATAGATGGCGCGGAAAGCCGATCAAATCTTTCGATAAATCCATCGCCAGACGTAAACGTGGATCAGAAGGATCCAGCCCGGCTTCGCGAGCGTGTTGTTCTTCAATACCGTCGTTACTCCACCCCCAAACTGATTTCAGTAATGTCGGCGCAGTCTCTTCCGGAAGGCCCAAAACCTTACTTACTTCGCGGACTGCGCGGCGTGTTCGGTAATGCACAACAGTAGCGGCGATACCTGCCCGTTCGCGGCCGTACTTCTCATAGATATGTTGAATAACTTCTTCGCGCCGTTCATGCTCGAAATCTACATCGATGTCCGGCGGCTCGTTGCGCGCAGCGGAGATAAATCGCTCAAACAAAAGACCGCGCTCGACGGGATCCGCTTGTGTAATGCCGAGGCAATAGCAGATCAGCGAATTGCCGGCCGATCCACGGCCCTGGCAAAGAATGCCCTTGCTTTCGGCAAATTGGATGACATCGTGAACAGTTAAGAAATAGGGTGCGTATTCACGTTCCTGGATGAGCTTAAACTCGTGCTCGAGCTGCCTTTTAACGTTTTCAGGAATGCCTTGCGGATAACGGTTTTTTGCGCCCGCCCAGGTGCGTTTGACTAAATCTTCGAACGGCGATAATCCCGGTTCTGCAATCTCTTCCGGATATTCATAACGAAGCTCATCCAGAGAGAAGCGGCAGAAATCCGCGATTTCGAGCGTCGCTTCGAGCGCCTGCGGCCAGGCGCTGAACAATTGCGCTATTTCGCGGATCGGTTTCAAATGCCGCTCAGCATTGAATTCCAGGCGAAAACCGGCTTCCGCCAGAGTGCAGTTTTCACGGATACACGTGACCACATCCTGCAGCATCTTGCGATCCGGATCATGATAGAGGGCGTCAGCCGTAGCGACTACCGGAATATCGGAGAAACGGGCAAATTCGGCAACGGTGTGAATCCAGCGGTGGTCATCACCACGGCAGGTATGCGTAAGCGCCAGGTGAAAGCGGCCGTGAAATTTATTCGCGCAGGTCTTGATGAATTGAACGGCGGCATCATTGAGGACTGCCGGAAAAGGACAGATGAAGTGCTGGCCTTGCGAATACTCTTCGACCTCAGATAAACGTAGAATACATTCGCCTTTTTCGGCTCGGCGGCGGCCTAATGTGAGCAGGCGCGTCAGCCGTCCATACGCTTCGCGATTGCCCGGATAGCAAAGAAGACTGGGGCCATCGGCAAGATCGAGCCGGCAACCCACAATGAATCGGGTCTTGGATTGCGCTTTCTTGAAATGGGAATGCGCGAGAACAATTCCAGAGAGCGTGTTGCGGTCGGTTATGGCAAGAGCGGCGTAGCCGTAGCCGGATGCGGTGGCAGCCATCTCCTGCGGATGAGAGGCGCCGCGCAGAAAGCTGAAATTGGAGGATGCTTGCAGTTCCGCGTACATAGTTACGGCAAATGCCCGCGCAGGAACCAGCGGCTGAGAGATCGCTGCAGACGAACTTCGCGATAAATCCAGAAGCGGCAGCCGCGATCATCTTCGATGCGGTAATAATCGCGGGATTCCCAATGCAGTGATTGCAGACGCCACCATTCGGGAGTTAGCCGTTCGGGACCTTCGGCTTTCACGACGCGATGCGTGTCGCCTCGTAAGCGAAACTGGACAGGACCTCCGCCCGGATGAATAGTGGCTACTTCAATGTGCACCGGCGGGTCGACCCAATAGACCGGGCGAATGCGATATTCCGGCCAAAGCGCGCTTGGCATCTCGCCCGCACTGACAGACCGGAACTCCACTGAATATTCGGGCAGCAAGCTTTCGCAGATACGCATTCTGGCCACATGCTGAAACCCGAGCCGCACGCCGATGCGATCTATTAATTCATCGAGTACTGTAGAGTCCGGCAGGCTATGAGGATCGAACTGCGGAAGCGTAAGCTGCGACGGATCGAACCTGTCGATATTCTGAACAGACAGGATGAACGTTTCGATTCCAAAGCCCGCATCGATACCGTCCAGCTTTTCAGAAAATAGCCGTATCAGGTGCTTGACCGATCGCACTGGCTTTGACGTGCTGATTGTGCAAACGGCAACAGTTCCATCGATGCGATAACAATCGAGATCCAGACGGCGCGCGCCCAGATGTTCTTTTTCGAGGCGCGCACAGATCTCTTGCAGTAAATCGTGGAGGATATACTCGACAGCGCTGGTGGTGGCAACGGGCTCGGCAAGCATCCGGCGCGCCGAATAGGGAGGGTGGCGGCGATAGGGCGTGATGGTCTCTTCGGCTTTGCCGAAGGCCTGATCCAATCGCAGCAAAATGCCGGAGCCGAAGCGCGTCACCAAAGCCTGACGCCCAACTTTTTGGAATGCAGCGATGGTGCTCAATCCCACGCGGCGCAATGCGCGCGTGACCTCTTCAGGCAAGCGCAAGGCTTCGACCGGCAGGGGATTCAGCGCTTGCGGCAATTCGCTGCCGGATGCGATCACCTGCCTGGAATAGCGCGCCAGGGCCCAGGCGGCGCCTAACGTATCGGCGATCGCTCCGCGAACGCGATGCCCGGCGCGGCGGATTCGCGATTGAATATCGCTCAGCAGCGCTTCTTCGCCGCCAAACAGATGGGCGCAGCCGGTTATGTCGAGAACAATGCCGCCACAACCGTCGTCAGCAACTAGCGGCGAATAGCGATGGCACCAAGGCAGCAGGCGAGCCTTAACTTGCGCGGAAGTATCGGACAAATAAAGGCAGAGCAGACGTCGCGGCATATCATCCTGCTAATGCTCTTTCGGCCGGCAATTCGCGCTGTGCGGGTTTGGCCACAGGCTCGATCTGGCCGTTGCGCCACGTTACCTGCCAGGCTCCGGGCTGGCCGCCGCGGCAATAGAGTAATTCAAGAGACCAGCCGGAGTTTCTAACAGGTGAAACCCGCCAGCGCGTGATGGCGGAGGCCATGTTTCCGAACAAGAAGCCGGTTGAGCCGCTGCTTTCGGCTGCAAGTTGCAGGCGACGCGAAAAGGTGAGATCGGCAGCGCGCAGGGCGGCCAGAACTGCATGGACCTGTGGACAGCGGAGCGCCTCGAGAACGGTCCAGACCAGATCCTGCTCCCGTCTGGCGCGCACGTGAACCCAGTGCTGCAGATCGATGCTAAAAGGCAAAAGCCCCAACGGATAAAAGGAGCGCGCAGGCTCAATGAAAAAGATTGCACCTTTGGGAGGAATGCGGGCAGATAGCAATCCCGCAAATGCAATGGCGCTGGCGGGGTGCCCCTTTACTTCATGAACACAGCCGAGGGGCAAACCTCGCCCCGGTAACGCCTCATCAATGAGTCCACAGACCGAAACAGTGTGGGCTAACCGGCGAGGTGTGCCCTCCAGAGTGCTGATTTTTTCGCGTAGGCCGTCTACTTTCGGATTCGGTGCTATGCGCATATCCAGACATCAGCATAGCACTCGTTTTCGCCTTATGTTCGCCTAATCTGGCACCTCAAAGATGCCAGCGGCGGTCTGGTCCGATGTCTTCGTATTGGTGCTCTTCCAGGCCTTGGCGATCTTCATAAGCTGTCGCTAAAGGCGAGCCCCAGAGCGTGCGGGCTTTGGCTGAAGCGATAGACATGGCTGTAATGATGACACCCAGACACAGCGTATTGATCAAGCGCCCCGTTTCCGAGGTGAAATTGAAGACCCAAGGCGAAATAAAGACCCATACCCCGGCAACGGCGTTGAACCAGGCAAAGCCAACGGTTGAGAGCGGGAACCATAAGCGCAGCATGGAAGAACACACCAGAATTCCGCCCACAAACCAACAGTTGAGCGAACTCGTGTCGTTCGAAACGCCATAGTAAGCCAAGGGCGTAACCATGAACCACAACGATGCCAGGAACACCACAAGGCTAGTTACGCGCATGGCGATCATAGTATCGGTAACCCGCGGGAGGGGCTCTGTTTTCGGCAGAATTTCGTGTTCCATATAAATTCTTCTTTTCTTAATTTAGACGCAACATCAAAATTTTAGCTGCGCAGGCCGTCAAACGCCTGCTCGATTTCGGCTTTGGCTTCTGCAGAGGGCGGCAAAAACGGCAGCCGCGGTGGTCCGCCGTAATAGCCGTTCAACTCCATTGCATATTTGAGCCCCGGGATGCCGTATTTTGTCGCGATCAGGCGGCCGGCCGGGCTGATGCGTGTTTGCCAATCCTGCCCGGCTTCATATTCGCGTGTGCGAAACGCTTCCCAAACTGTGACGCACGCATAGGGCAGAGCATTCGCAATGGCCAAAATAGCCCCGGCCGCGCCTCCATGCAAGGCATCCAGAAAGTTGACGCCGGCGCCTGACATGACCTGAAATCCGGGCTTGGCGGCCTGTACCGTTTCCTTCAGCTTCTCCACGTTGCCGGAGCTGTCTTTCATACCGATGATGTTCGGATGCTCCGAAAGCGCGGCAATCGTATCGACCGGCAGATCGTAACCGGTGACTTGCGGAATGTTATAGAGCAGAACCGGCAGCTTCGATCGATCCGCAACCGAGCGGAAGAAGAGCAACTGCAGATCGGGTTTGTGCATTTGGACGCGATAGTAGAACGGCCCAAGCACCAGGGCGGCATGAAATCCGGCATCGGCGGCCAGGGCGGAAAGACGCACTGTTTCATGAACGCTCTCGGCGCCCACGCCCGCGATCAGCATTTTGCCTTCAGCCGCAGCTTCGGCGATCCAATGCATCTGCTGCACGCGTTCGTCAGTGGATAGCAGCGGAGTTTCGCCGGTAGATCCGCAAACCACATAGCCGCTGAGCGCGATTTTATTCAGCTTCGAAATGTTGTAGACAGTTTTGGATTTCGACAGTTCGCCGTCCGGATCAAAGCAGGTGGTCAGCGCCGGAAAGATGCCCTGAAGTTTCATGAACTTTGATGATAAAAAGACAGGCCTGCTGATGGGGAACACCAGCAGGCCCTTGTTTCTTCCGTTTGGCTACTTGGCTACGAAGGTAATCACGAGCGTATAGAGCGCCAGTGACTCAATCAGCACCAGACCCAAAATGAGAGCAACGCGGATGGCGGCAATGGCTCCGGGGTTTCGCGCCATGGCTTCGGCTGCCGAAGCCGTCGCTTTGCCTTGGCCGATACCGCAAAGGCCGGAAGCAATTCCCATTGCAATGTAGGCTGCTGCCAGGCGCGTGGTTTCAGACGGCTGGGTGCCGCCTGCTGTTCCTTGTGCAAACATCGGCGCCGCCATAGCCGTTAAGGTGATGGCGAGGAACATCAGTTTGTGTTTCATCTGTTCGGTTTCTCCTATATAAAAGTTGCTCTCAGGAGGTGGTTCGACACCGTGCGTTGGGACGCCGGGCGCTCACACTGAAAGCGGATCAGGCCTTAATGCTCGTGCGAAACGGCCCCGCCAACGTAGACCATCGCGAGCAGCATGAAAATATACGCCTGCAGGAAAGCGACAAACGTGTGCAGGCCGATAAAAATGACCGGGAAAACGTATCTGGTCAGTTGTATGAACGTGAGATATACCTGCTCACCGGCAAACATGTTGGCGAAAAGACGGACGGTAAGCGAAAGATTGCGCGCCAAGTGGCTGATAATTTCAATCAGTAGCATCAGCGGCGCCATCCACCAGAACGGGCCAAGAAACTGTTTGATGTAGCCGAACTTGTGCTCGCGAATGCCCGTGTAGTGGTAGTAGAAAAAGGTGCAGACGGCAAATCCGAGCGGCACCATGGGGTACATGGTAGGCGAATCAAAGCCCGGCAGAATCCCGATCAGGTTGCAAAACAGAATAAAAATAAAAATCGTTCCGAAAAAAGGCAGATAACGCGGCCCCTGGTGACCGACGACCTCTTCCGAAGAAGCGTGAACAAAGTCGTAGACCAGCTCCATGGTGTGCTGCATTTTCCCGGGACGGTCGACCGAAAGGCGCGCGCGCAGGACGGCGAAAAAGACGATCGTGAACGCAACCACCAGAATTTCGCAAACCATCCAGTCGCTCCACGGGTTGCGTGGGTCGGCTGCGGGGAAGTGGACTCCATTGAGAACCGCATTGGCCGGTCCAGCGAGGTTGTTATTGAAGATTCGAGTGATCCAGAGTTCGTGCATCTAGTCAATTAGTCCGTGCGCCGGGTTCCAAAAAGGTTTTGAACGAGTTCGATTGCCGAAGAGAAGATTACCGCGGCCGTACTGGCGAACAAGCCGAATACCACCGGTAAAGGGTTGACGCCCAAAGCTTTGACTATAACATAGCCTAGTGTGAACAGAATAAGATAGCGGCCGATGAAGGCTCCGGCAGCCCATGGTTTGCGCTGCGTTGTGCCGGGCTCCATCGATTTCGCCAGCCAGTGGAAAAGCCACAAATTCCCGAACGAAACCAAGGCGCCCAGCAGAAAGGCGACCGCGGGGATGGGGCCAACAAGCGCCCAATACAAAACAAAGCCAATTGCGCCCAGGATCATTGTCAGGCGGTAGAGCCGGTGGATGGTCACTTTCGAGCCTCGCGGGACAATTCGCGGAGAATTTGGATCAGGCCGGCAATCATACCGGCCATGATGCCAATGGCGATCAGCCAGCTCTTATGCAGGTAATGGTTTGCAAACGCGCCCAGGATGTAGCCGGCGAAGACGGAAGCGGGCAGCGTGAGGGCCAGGGACAGGTATTTGCCCAGCCAGATCAGCGGGTTAGCAGGCCGCTGGCTGCTCTTATTGCTGCCCGGCAACGCCGGCGGGGGACCCGGGGAATCCCGTTTGGAAGACCGAGTCTCGCGCCCGTTGCCAAGCATACGATTCAAAGCCAAAATGGGTTCGCTTTTTCAAATCGGGTGCGCAGAGCTATAACGAAACAAGGATATCTTGCTTTTCGACTCCTTTGTGGCGAGAAATTGCCCGAAGAATCGCGTTAAGGGTGTGTAGCCACCGCCGGCCGCCGTCCCGCGAAGTTGCACGGCAGCTTTACCCGTGTGCCAGTCCTTTCCGCCCCGGTTCAAACATGTCCAGCATTTCGTCTCCCGAATTCATGCCGAAAAGCTTCGGGATACAGCAAGAGAAACTGCTGATAAACTCACCGCGGGCTCACACTGCTACAGCTCGCGACTCCGGGTATCTGACGCCGTTACTCGGTTTTGCTTCAAATTAGGGCGTAATCTGCTTGACGACCTTGCCTTGCTCGTCAAGAAATGCAAGACTGGCGGCGCCATCCTTCGAAACCTGCATAATGATCCGCTTTCTGCCTTGCAGATCCATTAGAGCCACTGATGCCATACCGGCCGCATCACGGCCGGCCCAGACGCGATGTTGGACACGGCCTTCTGAAATTCCGTTTACAAGCAGCCCCGCGAAACGGTCGTGAATATCATCGACGCCTGCTACTTGGACGATCTGTCCGGGCGCGCCATACTTGTCAAAAGATAAGCTGCCGCCGGAATCAACAACCTCGCCCTTGCTGTCCTTATGTCCAGCGAAAACGAGCCCCCCGTTTTCCGTGCCCTCGTTGTTGTAGAAGAGCATCCCAGCGTACGGCCTCGGGTACGTCTTTTCTTTGTTATGCACAATTAGTCCAGGAAATTCGGCGCCATCTGAAATGATCATCCGTACCGTCCCATTTGGCTCGACCACATTAATGCGGTGAACCGTGATCTGGTCGAATGCTGAAGAGTTGGGACTGGTCGTCCGGCCCACGAGCATTCCTGCGAGTGCGGTTGTTACTGCCAAAGAGTACGCGAAAAGAACTGGCCGAGTCACGATATTTCGCCTCCATAAGACAGTCTAGGTTCCGCAACCGGCGCCAGGCGGATGCTTCACTAGTTTGCCGCACCTTATTCCGGACAAGGTACATTCGGCACTCGCTGGCGCAAGCTGGAAAAGGTAAGTTAAATGGCAACATCTAAGGAGAAGACCATTATGCGCCGATGCAACATTCTGAGCTTGGCTCGTACGGCTATTGCCGGCGCGTTCGTCGTGGCAAGCGTTCTCGGTGGGGAAAAAGCGGCCTTACAAACCAAAACGGACCCTGCGAGCCTTCCGGCGTTCAGCGTCGTTTCCGTCAGACCAGTTAAGCCTTTTGCGCGTGAGCCAATTGATTTCCGAGTTCAGCCCGGTGGCAGGATCACGGCGACCAATTTGACTTTGGACATCATCATACGAGAGGCGTTCGGGGTTAAGGGCTACCAAATCGGCGGTGGCCCGCATTGGTTATCCAGCGACCGGTTCGACATTGAAGCCAATGCCGATGACGACCCGCCACGCAAAGTTCTCCTGCAGATGTTACAGCGTATGCTGGCTGACCGATGTCAACTGAGATATCACTGGCAGACAAAGCAAGTGGATGTGTATGCGCTCGTATTAGCCAAAGGCCAACCCAAGCTCAAGCCCTCCACTGCCGATCGGTCGTTTGTGCGCTTAATTCGAAACACCCCGGCCGATCAAGTTGGAGTGAGCTATACAGTCGAGGCGCAAAGAGCATCCATGTCCCTGTTTGCGGCACGGCTGGGTGAGATTGAGTTGGGGCGCCCAGTGGTAGATCGAACTGGACTGAAAGGAGATTTCGATTTCAGCCTGAGTTATTCCGAACCTGATGATCCCGATTCCGGCCCGCAAATTTTTACTGCCATCCGTGAACAGCTCGGTCTGAAACTTAAGGCCGAAAAAGGCGAGATTCCGATATTAACCATCGATCACATCGAGAAGCCATCGGAGAATTGATTTTGCCCTCCGGTTTCACGAGTGAGAACTCGACACCTGTTCCTGCCGGCAACACGCGTTTTGTCTTTAGCCCGGTTTAGCCGCCTGCGCCCTGAGCGGCCGGCCGGCTCCAGTGTTGTTCCAGCCAGCGGTTGAAGCTGGTGAGTGGCGGATAGTTTTGACGCACGCCGGCAATGTCCACGTTATAGCCGTTACTTTCAAACCAGCGATACATGATTGTCATCTCGTGCCCGGCTCGTCGTTCGAACTGATCCCAGGGCACTTGTTGATAACGAACCTCGCGGCCGGAAGCGCGGCTTAGAGCTTGCGCGATCTCTGTCATCGACAATTCATCGCCCGCCAGTTCAAAGGCGCGGTTGTGCCAGTGGCCCGGATGTTCGAACGCGAGCGCGACAAAGGCGCCGATATCGGCCACAGCGATCATTTGCAGACGCGTTTGCGGGCTCAGCGGCAGCATAATTGCGCCGCTCTCAATCCCATTGCGCATCATCAGCCAGTTCTCCATGAAGAAGACCGGCCGGACGATGGTATACGGCATGCCGAGACGGCGAATGTGCTCCTCAATTTTTCCCTTGCTCTCGAAATGCGGGATGCCCGACTTCAGATCCGCCCCGGCCACGGAACTGTAGACAAAATGGCCTACCTGCTGCCGGTCGGCGGCGTCGGCAAATGCGATGCCCTGGCGAACCTCATTCTCCGCGCCGACTTGCCAGGCTTGCACGGAGTAGGCGCCGTCGGCTCCGTCCAATGCACGCCGCAGCGACGGTGCATCGTCAAAATCACCGCGAACGATTTCGACGCCGTGTCCATCCAAAGCGCGTGCTTCCGGTTTTTCAGGATTGCGCAGCAGCGCGCGGATTGCGAAGTCACGCTGTTTGAGGTGACGAAATGCCGCGCCGCCTTGGTGCCCTGTGGCGCCGGTGACCACAATTGTTCGATCTTTGTTTGCTGCCATCGCTTGTCCTCTGTCGTGGTGGATGCAAGCAGGCAGGCCGTGGCTGCAAATTAACTTGCTGGCGTGAGCTTTTTCTTCACAATTTCGCTCAGTTGCCTTCCTTCCACACGCTTGCCGGTCAGGCGGGCCTGCGCCGCTTTCATTACGGCGCCCATCTGCTTTGAGGAAGTCGCGCCGGTTTCCGAAATTGCGGCGGCTACGGCTTCTTCCATCTCTTCGGTGGATGCGGTGGCCGGCAGGTAGCTTTCGATAACACGGATTTCGGCCTCCTCTAATGCCGCAAGCTCCTCGCGACCACCTTTGCGGAACATCTCAGCGGACTCGCGGCGCTGTTTGATGAGAGTGTTCATGACTTGCATTTCGGTAGCTTCATCAAGCGGCTTCATGGAGTCCACTTCGTGCTTTTTCAGAGCAGTCTTGATCATGCGCAATGCGCCGAGCCGCGCCTCCTCTTTCGCCTTCATGGCTTCCACCATGTCTTTCTGAATTTTGTCGAGTAGAGGCATCGCACGAATTGTACACAGATGCCGGCGCGAATTTTGAATAATAACGTCTATGACGAAGATGCGAATCGCCTGGGCAGCACTGGTTGTGGGAATGATGGCGGGAACGGCGCGGGCGCAAAACCCGCAGCCTGGCGATTTCACAATCGCGAATTTTCGCTTCGCCGATGGCGAAACGCTGCCGGCTCTGAGGCTGCACTACATGACTTTGGGAGAGCCGAAACGGGATGCCTCCGGCCACGTGAACAACGCCGTCCTGATTCTGCACGGCACGGGCGGCAGCGGCCGGCAATTTCTCGCACCGCAGTTCCGGGATGTGCTGTTGCGCACCGGAGGGCTGCTGGATCCGGCGAAATACTACATCATCCTTCCCGATGATATTGGCCATGGCGGCTCGTCCAAACCCAGCGACGGCCTGCGCGGCCAGTTCCCGCACTTCGGCTATCACGCCATGGTTTCAGCCGAATACCGGCTCGTCACCGTATGTTTGCATTTGGATCACCTGCGATTAATCGTGGGTACGTCCATGGGCTGTATGCACTCGTGGATGTGGGGCGAACGCAGCCCGGATTTTATGGACGCGCTGATGCCGCTCGCGTGCTTGCCGGAGCCAATCGCCGGCAGAAACCGCATCTGGCGCAAAATGCTGATGGATTCGATTACTAACGATCCGGAGTGGAACCAGGGCAATTATCAGGAGCAGCCGCGCGGATTAACGGGCGCCATCTACATGCTCATCCTGGCGGGCAGCGCTCCCATTCAGATGCAGAAAGAAGCGCCGACGCCGGATGCCGCCGACGCGCTGTTGGCGCGCCAGGTGGAGCAGCGCAGAAAGTCGACCGATGCCAACGACTTGTTGTATGCCGTAGCCTCCTCACGCGATTACGATCCGTCGAAAGATCTGGAAAAAATCAAGGCGCCGGTAATGTACATCAACTCGGCCGATGATTTCATCAATCCTCCGGAACTGGGCATCGCGCCGCGAGATATCCGGCGAGTGAAACACGGGCGCTTCGTTCTCATTCCGGCCAGCGATGCAACACACGGGCACGGAACGCATACCTACGCTGCCATCTGGCAGCAGTATCTGGCGGAGTTGCTGCAGGAGTCAGCGCATTGAGGCCTGCTCAGCGCGCCGGCATCTCCTGTGGGGTGCAGGGCGGGCCGATAGCGGGATTGCCGGATTCGTAGTAGTAGCCGTGCCACAGCAGCGTGCTTTGGAGCGGGGTGCCGCTCCAGACGGTGAGGTGAACGCCGTTATCGGCGCTGCAGGCGCGGAACATTTCGGGGTGGCCGTTCTGGTCAAGATCTGCTTGCGCAATATTGTTTGTATTCACGATGACAACCGGCGTCCCAACCACCGCAATCATGGGACTGAGCTTGGGAACGGGGTTCTGCGGCGTCACGTTGTAATTCGAAACCGTGGTGTCGACGTTTTGCGCAATCGGACACGGATCTTGCGAAACGTTGGTAACGGTGGCTTGCGTGAATGTCACAGGTAGTACCGGCGATATCAAAGTGACCACGCTTCCGTTTGTCAGATTTCCGTTCTGAATAGCGATACATGTGCGCGCGCTGGTACTGACTCCAATGCCGATCCTGGGCGTATAGCTAGCGGGGTTCAACGCCATAGTCGAGGTGGTTGAAACGGTTTGCGCTCCCGGCCTTTTCTGGCTGCAGGCAGCGGCAGCCACAAGCGCGAGAATGACGAGGCTGGCTCGGTTCAATTGGTTGCTCTCCTGTTCGATAGATATTCTCGCTGGTTAGAGCGCGGGAAGCGGAAAACTCGCACGCGCGAGTTTTCTTGGTCGGGGCGGGGGAGCCCTGCAACCCCAACGAAGGAGCGGACGTCCAACGCGCTGTTATACTTTTGAGGAAACTCTGGAATTTGCGGGGCTCACGAGCCTTCAGGCGTAGCGTTGCTTCGCGCCACCGCAAATTGCGAGCGCTAAATCTGATCCGGGCGTTTCGCGCGAGTTAGTGAAATTGGGGCATTTTTTGGGAAAGAGTAAAATCTCTACAGTTTCTCTTTTTTGTCTTCTCGCCTGTATTGCTAACGCACAGAACTTCGTGACCGGCCAGGCTGCGCGAGCGGCTATCGGCCAGCCGAACTTCACGAGTGGACAGCCGGGAACGGCTGCAAACCTTGTGGGCGGCGCCAGCGGCGTCGCTTTCGACCCGAAGAATGGACTGCTTTGGGTGGCAGATTCCAATCGTCTGGCGGCGTTGCCCCAGAACAACCGTGTAGTGGCATTTCCGCTGAGCCAGATTCCGGCGCCGAACGCCGACCTGACGCAGATGACCCCTCCGACATCCGCATGCGGGCTTTGCGGGTTTGGCGCCACAGTTGTTCTGGGCCAGCCGGATTTCATCACGAGCAATCCGGGGCGTGCCCAAACTGCTACGCCAGCGAATGGAAGCACCGCGGCAACCGGCAGCATGGAAACACCAACCGCGGTTGCGACCGATGGAAACTACCTGGCGGTTGCGGATACGGATAATAATCGCGTTCTCATCTGGAACCCGGTTCCGACAAGCAATAATGCCGCGCCGAATATCGTACTCGGGCAGACGAACTTCACCAGCTTTCAGACCCCTCAGCCGGTGAACGCGAATTCATTGCGCGGCCCGCAGGGAGTGTGGATACAGAACGGATCTCTGTTCGTCGCCGACACGCAGAACTATCGCATTCTCATCTGGAAGCAGATGCCGACCCAGAATAATCAGGCCGCCGATTTAGTGCTGGGGCAGGCGAGTTTCACGTCCGTTTATCAGCCGCCGATTACAACCGGCGCCAACTATCCTTCCACCACCGCGAGCTTGATGCTGAACCCGACTTCGGTCACCTCGGATGGCACACGGCTGTTCGTTGCGGATCTGGGCAACAATCGCGTGCTCATCTGGAACAACGCATTCGTGAACGGAAAACTTGCTTTAAGTAATGATCAGCCCGCCGATGTCGTGGTTGGGCAGCCGCTGTTGACTACCGCCGTGCCGAACTGGAGCGGCGCACTTTGCGGAGCCGCTGATAACAGCGCGCCCTGTGCTGCGACACTGGACTATCCGCGATTTGCGCTGTCTGACGGCACGCGGCTGTTCATTGCCGATGGCGGCAACGATCGCGTGCTGATCTACAACACGATTCCTACGCAAAACGGCGCCAAAGCCGATGAAGTTCTCGGCCAGGTGGATTTTGTGACCGATCAGGTAAGCAGCGAAACCATCAGCATCACCAGCACCACAGTGGATAATACCGGCGGCGTCGATATAGTATCTTCCCCGACTTCGCTGGCTTTCGACGGGGTGAATTTATATGTCGCCGACCCGTTTAACCGGCGCGTTTTGGTCTTCACACCGGGAAATACTCCGCTGCCGCCAAAATCTGCTGTGAATTGGGCTAGCGAGATTATCCGGCAAGAGGGACTGGTTACTTTTGCAGTAACTTCCGGCGGCGCGATTACTGCCAACGATACCGTAACAATCACAATTCAAGGGACTGCGTACACTTACACGATTGTCAAAGGCGACACGCTGGACACAATCGCGCAGGGAATTGCCAAAGTTATTAACAGCTCAAACTCAGGCGCAGGGGATCCAAATGCCACGGCGCTATTTGCCGGCAACGGAACAGGCAGCGTCTATCTTTCTTCAAAAGCCACCAGTCTGGCTTTCGATTCCATCTCATTGGCGGCGAGTACTTCCAATACCGGCAACATTACGGCCACTACTTCGGGCTCTTATCTAAGTGCTGGAAATGCCGGAACAGGCGCGGCCGGCATGCTGGTAGAAATCGACGGCAGCAATCTTTCCGATAACACGGCGACCGCACCTCTGGCCGGCCAATTGCCGGTCTCACTCGGCGGTGTGGAAGTTTTTATGGATGGCTTGCCCTCGCCGGTGCTCAGTGTTTCGCCAACACAGATTATCAGCGAGATTCCATTTACATTTACGAACGGAAGTGACAATAACGGCAATTTCACCGGAAGCAGCGCATTTACGGACCGGAATAGCACGAGTATCTATGTGCGCACGGTCCATAACGATGGATCCGTGACGATCACAAATGCCACGCCGATGTATATTGCGCCGGCGAATCCGGGCCTGTTCAGTGCCCCGGCTTATTCGGGCCAGCCGCGGCCCTACCCCGCGATTAACGCATATCATCAACCGGGGAACCCGACGGTAGTTGTATCTGTGGACGGCACCGTGACGGCAGGGAACACAGCCAGTCTTACGATCGGATCGAACACATATACGTACACGGTTGTGTCGGGCGACAGCCTGCTTTCCATCGCCCAAAATCTGGTGAACAAGATCAACAGCGCGCCGGACCCGAATGTAACGGCATCCTTGGGCGGCGCCTATCAACGCATTATTCTGACTGCCATCCAGCCCGGGCAGGCAGGAACCGGCATCGCAGTTTCAGCAACATCCAGCGCAGGCGCTACGGTGACGTTGACTCCCTATACAACCAAGACCTGCTGCGCCGTAATTCCGGGCACCTTGATTACGCCCGTGAATCCTGCTGTCCCCGGCGAACTGATCAGCATCTCGGCCACCGGACTCGGAACCGTACAAGATACTAGCGGGCACGTTCTTAGCGTCCCCACCGGGCAGCCATGGACAGGAACAACGCTGAACAGCGCAGTAAATGCCGTGACGGCGACGATGAACGGAGAAACGGCCCAGGTAATTACCGCCGGTTTGACGCCGGGCGGATACGGTATGTACAGCATTCAGATGGTTGTGCCGAGCGATTTGCCGAATAATCCAACCACTCAGTTGTATGTAGCGCAAAACGCATTTCTGAGTAACACGGTCACCATCGCCGTTGGCCCGGCAAATCCAATCGGCAACTCTACCGCTTCCCCGATTGCGATGAGCATCGATTATCCGTCATCGGGCGCCACCGCGAGTGGAACCATAAATATAGGCGGCTGGGCGCTGGATACGAATGCAAGCATATCGAGTGTAACTATTTTGATGGACGGCGTGAACTTAGGAGCGGCTTCGATAGGTGGAGCGCGTCCCGACGTCTGCGCCAGCAATACGTCTCCGGATTGTCCGAACGTCGGTTATAATTTTGGCTTCGATACCACCGCGCTTGCCGACGGAGTGCATACACTTCAGGTGCGGGCAACGGCGTCGGATGGAAGCTCGCGCACTTTGTCGGCTTCTTTCACGATTTCGAACTACAATCCTTCCACCAGCCCAACCCGGCTGAATATCGATCAGCCCTCGGGCGCCAGTCTTCCCTTCCAGGGCGGCACAACTTTCAGCGGTTGGGCGGTCAATACCAGCGCGCCGGTCAGTTCGGTCGTAATTTATATCGACGGCGCCAAGATTGGAAACGCAACTTACGGGCTGCCCAGGCCCGATGTTTGCGCGGCAAATCCGGCGCCAGGATGTCCCAATACAGGCTGGACCATACCTATCGACACAACCGTTCTAGCAAATGGAACGCATACAGTTTCGGCATTTGCGACCGCAAGTAATGGACAACGATCCGGCATATCGAGCAGCTTTACGGTGGCTAACTGGACTTCGTCCGGAAATCCGGTGCATATCAGTATCGACTCGCCGAACAACTCGAGCACTTATTCGGGAACAATTGGCGTTGGCGGCTGGGCGTTGGCGACAAACGTGGTTATCTCGACTGTCAGCATCGCGGTCGATGGAGTTCCTTACGGCAATGCGGCCTATGGCGGCGCGCGCGCGGACGCTTGCGGGGCTTTTTCAGGCGCTCCCAGTTGTCCAAATGTCGGTTGGAATTCGAGTATTGATACTACGCTTCTAGCGGATGGCGTGCATACGATCGCTGTCACCGTCGCCACGATCTATGGGCAGACGCAGACACTGTCGTCGACATTTAAGGTGGCCAATCTGGTGGGCTCGAATCCGATGCACTTGAATATCGACCAGCCGAACAGTAACACGGTTTCGGGCACGGCAACGGCGGCCGGCTGGGCGATTTCTGACAATGCTGCCGTTGCGAGCGTGCAGATATCGATTGACGGTGTGCCGTCCGGTACGGCGGGGTATGGGCTCCCGCGAGCAGATGTGTGCGCCGTGTTTACGGGGCGAACAGGCTGTCCGAACGTCGGTTGGAGTTACTCATTCGATACAACGCTGCTCAGTAACGGAACGCATACCATCAGTGCGACTGCAATCAGCGCTTCAGGAACGAAAGGAACCGTGAGTTCGTCGTTTACGGTCTCGAATGTGGCTAGTTCGAGTGGCAGCGTTTTACAACCCAATGCGGCTGATAATCCATTTCAGGGGCTGGCGTCGTTCTCCGGTGGCATCCCCGGCGGGTCATCCAGTACCAGCGTGGGAATTACAATCGATGGCGTCTCCTATGGCAGCGCGAACCTGATAACAACCGCCAGGAGCATTGCAACTGGCTGGTCGTTTACGCTCGATACGAACACTCTCGCGAATGGAACGCACACTCTTGGAGTGATTCGCCATTATCTCGGCTCTTCCGCCACTCTGATCGGGAGCGCCACTTTCAACGTTGCAAACTGGACCAGCTCGGGAAATCCGATGAATATCGATATCGATTCTCCGGGAACCAGCGGCGCGGTCTCCGGTGCACTGAATTTAGGCGGCTGGGTTAGTGACACGGCGGGCGCTGTGTCAACTGTCTCGGTGAGCATTGATGGAATTCCGTACGGGAATGCCACTTATGGCGTCTCGCGTCCGGATGTATGCAGCGCGTATCCGAACTCGCAAGGTTGTCCGAATGTGGGCTGGAGTTTTCCGATCGATACGCATGTTTTAAGTAATGGCGCCCACACGATCGCGGTTACAGCGAATGCTGGCGGCGGCCAGAGCTATACGGTTTCACGAACATTCAGCGTCGCGAATTGAGGCCGGCCTATCTGGTAGGATTGCGCAGTAGCGACTCGATATCATCGAGTTTGTCGGTCATAAGATTCAGCTTGCGCGCCAGGCCTTGAATCTCTGACTCGGCGCGGCGGTTTACATCGTAATCCAACTCGCTGCGCAACCTGTCTTTCTGATCCTGGCGGTTCTGGCTCATCATGATGATGGGCGCCTGCACAGCCGCGAGCATAGAAAGAAAAAGGTTCAGCAAGATAAACGGATACGGATCCCAGGCGCGTCTTCCCAAGGCGACGTTGATAAGCGAGTAGACAACAATAAATACTAGAAACGTGATGATGAACGTCCACGAGCCGCCAAAATGGGCCACGGAATCCGCCAGGCGATCGGCGAAAGTGGTTTGCTCTTCGATCACTTCATTGGGGTTGCGCCGGGCGCGAATGCGAACCAGTTGCTGGGCCGCATGAAACTGCCGGCCAAGCACGGCCAGCAGGTCCATGCCCGCGAGCGGTTTGCGTTGTAACAACACGGCAATATCCTCGCGATCCACTTCTATGCATTCGCAGTGGTCCATTGCCGTCGCGCTGGTTTGATGCGGCGTCTGGTCGAGCATGGAGGCGAAGCCGAAGAATTCGCCGGCAGCGGGCTGATCCACCAGCACCTCCTGCTGGTCCTCGTCAACCGTGGTGACGTGGACGGTGCCGGAGATCAGAATATAAGCCTGGCCGGAAGGGCCGTTCATGCGATAAATGCGCTGGCGCGGCGCAAAAGTTTTATGTTCTACCTGGCTCGCCAACACGGCTAATTCGTCATCGTCCAACAGCGCAAAGATAGGCACGTTTCTCAGTAACGCGGGCTCACAGGGCATTGCTCTTGGGTCCTCATGGTCACTATTTTTACCAGAGGACAGCGCTTCGCCGGCCTGCGATAGACTTCGTTTGCATGGCAGATGGAACTCGAGTTTGTTGCGGATTGCTTTTTTTGTCGCTGGCCGTTTCTGCGCAACAGACGAAACTGATTGCGCCGGTCCCTCCTATGGGTTGGAACAGTTGGGATTCGTACGGGATGTCCATTACGGAGCAGGAATTTCAGGCGAATGCAGCCTACATGACTGAAAACCTGCGCAAGTATGGCTGGCAATATGCAGTTGTCGATGAAGGCTGGTTTCTACAAAATCCTGACGCCAGGCCGGGCAGCTTTCGATACACCATGGATGACTATGGCCGCTTCACGCCGGCTGTCAATCGATTTCCCAGCGCCGCTTCCGATGCCGGGTTCGCAACATTAGCCGCCTGGGTTCATGCGCGCAACTTACTTTTCGGCATTCACATTCTGCGTGGGATTCCGCGTGCGGCGGTCGATAAGAATCTGCCAATTGCCGGATCGCATTTTCATGCTGCCGACGCCGCGAATAAGAGCGACACGTGCGCGTGGAACTCCGATAATTACGGCCTTACCGCGAATGCGGCCGGCCAGGCATATTACGACTCCATAGCAGCCCTGTATGCGAGCTGGGGTGTCGATTTCGTGAAGATCGATTGCATTGCGTCGCCGTACAAAGGCGACGAGATTCGCATGTTCAGCAATGCGCTTCGAAAGACAAAACGCCCGATCGTGTTAAGCCTTTCCCCTGGCCCGGCGCCCATTGATAAAGTTGCCGAGTTGCGTAAGTATGCGCAGATGTGGCGCATCTCAGGCGATGTCTGGGATCACTGGCTGCAATGGCCGAAGCAGGAGTGGTCGCAAGGCGTGCTGGCGCAGTTCGCAGTTGCGGCAAAATGGGCGCCGCTGGTGGAAGCGGGGCATTGGCCGGATGCGGACATGCTGCCGCTGGGCTGGCTGGGGCCGAGGCCCGGCCAAGGGAAAGCGCGAGCGAGCGCGTTTACTGAGGACGAAGCGCGCACGATGATGACACTCTGGGCTGTTCTTAGATCGCCGCTGATTGTGGGTGGAAATCTGACCAAACTCGATGACCGCACGCGCGCGCTGTTGACCAATTCGGAGGTAATCAGCGTAGATCAGCATTCAAACGGCGGCGGCCAAGTTCTGAATGAAGCGGAAAAGATGGTTTGGATCGCACGCGCCGGGGCGCGCGGTGTAGCGTATGTTGCGCTGTTCAACGTGGCTGGCAAATCGCAAAGCATCGAATATGCGTTGCCATCTCTTGGGCTGCAGGGGACGTCTTATGCGATTCGGGATCTTTGGGAGCAGAAAGATCTGGGCATGAGCGATCGGGTTCAAGTTACTCTTCCGCCGCACGCATCCGCACTTTTTCGAGTGAGTGTGAGTAAGTAATTAAAATTGGTTTTTGCTCTTGACTTGCGCGCTGCCTCTGTTTACACTCAAAACTCGGAAGGTGATTTTCATGTTGACCACATGCCAGCGGCGGAGGATCTCAAAACCTCGCCCGTGCAGCTTCTTTGAAGTACTGCATACGGGCATGCGGGCACGCACCAGCCGTCCCCTCGATATAGCTCAGTGGATAGAGCAACAGATTGCTAATCTGTGGGTCGCGGGTTCGACTCCCGCTATCAACCAGGTCCTGCAAAGACCACTTAATTAATTCCGTCCTTAACTTCTGGTTCAGCAGCGCTTTGTAAGCCTTTCGGGCTGCTTTGCGCCGCAGCAGATTTCCTGCCCTGCGGGCAATTGAAACTGTTACATGGCTGTTACTGCGCTCACGCGGCCACACGGTGTAACTTTGATTGTCCTCCGCAATGAATTCTGTGGACCAGGAGTTAGGGCCGGAAAGCAATAGATTTTTTACTTACTAATAAAGGAGGTAACACCATGCTCTGGAAGCGAATTGTAGTAGGCGACCAGGAACGAGTTCTGGTTGCAAAAAACGGCCGGTTTGAAGCCATTTTGACGCCCGGTATTTACCGCGTGTTCACTGCGCCGGGAGTGCGCCTGGAAGTAGAGAAGTTCAACGTGTGCGATCGCGCATTCCGAAGCACGTGGACGGACTACCTGGTGAAGGAGCGCCCGGATGTTACGGAGCGCCACTTCACTCTGGTCGAAACGAATGACGTTCAGGTGGCCATGGTGTATGCCGATGGCAAACTGCTGCAGGTATTGCCGCCGGCGCGGCGCGTGCTCTTCTGGCGCGGATTGGTCGAAGTTACGGCAGAGGTCGTCGACGTCATTGCCGAGCCGTCGATTCCGGAAGATAAACTCACCGCGCTGGAGCGCCTCGGTAAGGAGTCGTTCGTAAGTTTTAGTCTTGTCGAGGAAGGTAAGACGGGTTTGCTCTTTCTCGACAACCGGCTGTTGCGAACCCTCCCGCCTGGGAAGTACGGCTTCTGGGCAGCGGCCGGCAATCCGCGCGTGGAGATTGTCGATCTGCGGCGCCAGACGATGGAGGTGGCCGGCCAGGAGATCTTATCGCGCGATAAGGTCTCGCTGCGGGTCAACATCATCGCTGACTACCAGGTGGTCGATGCGGCGAAGGCCAAGCAGGCGATCACGCACCTTGAAGCGTACTTCTACCGTTTGCTGCAGTTGACGGTGCGTCAGGCACTCGGAAGGAAGTCGCTCGAGGAGATTCTCGCAGAAAAGACGGAGGTGGATGAAGTGACCGCTTCTGTGGTTCGCAGCGAGATGGCAGCGCTGGGCGTGCGGGTCGGCGCCATCGCGTTGAAGGACATCATTCTGCCTGGTGACATGCGCGAGATTATGAACCAGGTGGTGTCCGCGGAGAAGCAGGCGCAGGCAAACCTGATTCGCCGGCGCGAGGAGACGGCCGCGACTCGCTCGCTGTTGAACACGGCGAAGTTGCTCGAGGATAACCCGATCCTGGTGCGCTTGAAGGAACTCGAGACGTTGGAGAAGCTCGTTGAAAAGGTCGAGCGGCTCACCGTAACGGGTGGCTTCGAGGGCTTGCTCGAGAACCTGATTCAATTGAAGGCCCCGGCTGGTACCAAGTAGGTGCCCGCCGGGCGCCATACCTTCCGATATCCTTTTTTCATGGCGGTAGAACGCAGTGATGAGGAAGAACCCGCGCCGTTGCCCGACTACAGCGCCGATGGGGTTGATCTTAGCCTCATTCGATGGTCGCTCTCACTTACGCCCGCAGAGCGATTGACTTTTCTCGAAGAACGCATTGCAGAGATCTTGAGAATTCGCGAGTTGAATGCAAGAGAGTAAGTTCAGGGCGTGCTTGCTTGCGCTCCAGCAGGGTGGATGTGAATTCATACTGGTGGGCGGATTGGCTGCCGTGCTGCAAGGCGCTCCGGTTCAGACCTATGATGTTGACGCCGTCTACTCCCGTTCCGATCAGAATGTGCAACGGCTGGTTGAAGTTCTGAATTCGATCGACGCCATGTTTAGAATTCAACCTGAACGCCGCCTCTGGCCCAACGCAAGTCATTTGAAAGGCAGCGGTCATCTCAATCTCATTACACGGTTCGGCCCGCTGGACCTGCTGGCAACCATCGGCGAGGGACTTGCATATGAAGATCTTTTACCTCACTCGCAAGAAATGCTCATAACCGAGGCAGTCCGCATCCGGGTGCTGGGGCTCGATCAGATTATTGCCGTCAAGGAGAAGCTGGGGAATGAGAAGGATGCGGCCGTATTGCCCATACTGCGGAACACGCTACGCGAAGCGAAAAAAGCCGGACGTGAGTAGTTAAACGCCTGTTCGAGGAGCGGCCGCATTTTATTCAGCGCAGCCAGCAGCCGGTTGAGTCTTGGAAATCGCCAGCGCCACGGCGACGACCACAATACAGCCCACCACGTTGTACCAGAGAAACGAAATGTCGGTAAATCGCGCGACGGAGAAGATGGCCGCTTCGCCCGCGAGAACTCCCCAAAACGCTGCCGTGCCGCCCACTTTCTTACAGAAGAACGCGAGCACAAAGACGCCCAGCAGCCCGCCGTAGAAGAGCGAGCCGACAATGTTCACGCGCACAATTAGAGCCCCGAAGCCGCGCGCGCCCCAGGCGGCAAACGCGACTGCGTAAGCGCCCCAAAAAACCGTCAATAGGCGTGAGGCCGTTAAATAGTGCCGGTCGCTGCGGCCGCGCACGAAGAAGCGGCGGTAAATATCGACCACCGAAACAGTCGCGAGCGAATTTATTTCGCCCGATGTGGACCCCATGGAAGCCGAAAAAATGACGCCGATGACCAGCCCCACCAGACCGGCCGGAAGATACTCGCGCACGAAAGAAAGAAAAATGTAGTTGGTGTCATCGAAGCGCTCGCCGCCATGCAAAGTCTGGACGATATCGAGGCCGCGCTCGCGTGCTTTCCGGTAATCGGATTCAGCAGACCGGAAGGCCGCAAGGGAGGCCGTTTTCTGCGTGCCGCCGCTGCGGATAGACGCTGCGAGTTGCTGCGCAGCATCACGGCGGCGCTCGAAGGTTTGGCGGAATTGTTGCTCGACGGGCTTCCAGGCAGATGTCTGAGCGGCGCGCGCCGCTTCCGCAGGCTGGAAAATCATGGGACCTGGAGTAAACAGCGATAAAACGAAGACCATGACCCCGATGAACAGAATGAAAAGCTGCATCGGAATCTTCACCGTGGCATTAAACAACAAGCTCAAACGGCTTTGCGCAATCGACTTACCGGTCAGGTAGCGCTGCACCTGGCTTTGATCGCAGCCAAAGTAGGCGAGCGCGAGAAAGCCGCCGCCGATGAGCCCGCTCCACAGGTTGTAGCGGTCGCTTAAATCGAGATGAAGATCGACGATGTTGAGGCGCCCGGCAGCGCCGGCCAGATGCAGCGCATCGAGAAACGAAATATTTGCAGGCAGCGCGTGAACGACGACAATGAGACTCAAAATGAGCGCAATGAAGATCATGGCCATCTGTTGAACGTCTGCCCACGTCAACGCCTTGATGCCGCCGCTTGCGGTGTAGGTGATCACAAGCACGCCGATCAGTACCGTAATCAGGCGATCCGACCAGCCGAGCACGGAAGCCAGGGCAACTGCCGGGGCATAGAGGCCGATGCCGGCGGCCAGCCCGCGCTGGATTAGGAAAATTAACCCCACCAGCGCGCGAGTCTTGGCATCAAACCGTTGTTCCAGGTATTCGTAAGCGGTGAAGACCTTTGCCCGGTGAAAAATCGGAACGGCGGTCGCAGAGAGCAGCACCATGGCGATCGGCAACCCGAAGTAAAACTGGACGAAGCGCATACCGTCGACGAATCCCTGTCCGGTGGTGGAGATGAAGGTGATCGCGCTCGCCTGTGTCGCCAAAATGGATAAGCCCATCGCATACCACGGCATCGTCTTCCCGGCCAGCAGGTACTTGCTAGTGGTACTGCTACCGCGGCCCCGATACATGCCGAAGGAGACCAGTGACACCAGCCAAAGAAACATGACTGTCCAATCGACGGTTCTCATGCGGCCCCGGTTGGATTAGACATGCGATGGCTCAAACAGCAGTGTTATCAAATACAGAATCAGGATCAGCGATGCCAGATACACCAAAACTGCCGCGTAAACCCGGTTCCAGCGGCCCAGGAAAGGCGGAGCGTCGTCGGGGAGTTTTTCTGAATCCTCGGGTTCCATGTCTCAGATCGCACGCAATATCATCAGTGGCAACTTTGCAGTGGAAGACGCTAATCTAAAGGTTTCCAGTAGTACGCGGGCAAGCATCCGGAGGCAGCCGTCTGGTTCCAGAGTGGCTGGTATGCTTTAGTCCGTAGACAGGAAGATTTTGGCGAATTCATCCACACGTCAGCCTATCAATGTCCTTATCGTGGACGATGAGGAGTCGCAGCGTACTCCACTCGCCGCCATGGTCTCGGCTTGGGGTTTTAACGTCGAAACGGCGGCTGATGGTCAGGAAGCGCTGGAGAAGTTAACGTCGTTTCCGGCCAACGTGATCGTGACGGATCTCATGATGCCGCGCATGGACGGCTTCGAACTCATGAAGCGGCTGAATGGAGATGGCGATATGCCGCCCGCGATCGTGTTGACGGCCTTCGGCAACATCGAGACCGCGATTCAGACGATCCATGATCTAGGCGCGTTCTGGTTTTTGGAAAAGCCGATCCAGCCGGCCGCGCTGCGCGTGCTTCTGGAACGCGCCGCATCGCAAAGCCAGCTTTCGCAGGAAGCAGAACGCCTGCAGCGCCAGCTTTCCTATTCCGGAGTCCTGGTCGACATGGTGGGGACCTCGCCGCAAATGCAGCAGGTGTTTACCACTATCCAGCAGGTGGCCCCCAGCAAGGCGCCCGTGCTGGTCACAGGCGAAAGCGGCACCGGGAAGGAATTGGTGGCGCGCGCCATCCATCAGCTAAGCGCCCGCCGGGCCGGGCCCTTCGTGGCCATCAATTGCGCCGCCATGCCTGAAACGCTGATGGAAAGCGAGTTATTCGGCCATGAAAAAGGCGCATTCACAGGAGCGCTCGAACGGCGCGCCGGATGCTTTGAGCTGGCGCAGCATGGAACGCTGTTACTCGATGAATTAGCAGAGATGCCGTCGGGCACGCAGGCCAAGCTGCTGCGCGTCCTGGAGGATTCCCGCGTGCGCCGGCTGGGCGGCAAGGGCGAAATCTCGGTTGATGTGCGCGTCATTGCGGCCACGAATCGCAACGTGGACGAAGCGCTCAAAAAAGGCGATCTGCGCGAAGACCTGTACTACCGGCTGAATGTTTTTCAAATCAATCTCCCGCCGCTACGGCAGCGCATGTCGGACTTACCGGTATTATCAGAAGCGCTGATTGAGCATCTCAATAAAAAGCACGGCACGAATGTGTCGGGAGTTACGCAGGAAGTGATGGAGGCGTTCAAGAAATACTCCTGGCCGGGCAACGTGCGGGAATTGCGAAATGTGCTGGAACGCGCCGTCATTATGGCGGGCGAGGGCACGGTTCAAATGGCGCATCTGCCGTTTGATTTTGGCGTCTCTGTGGAATCGCGCCAGTCAGCGCAGCTTTTCGAGCCCGAGAGTGTACGCCTGCCGGTGGGGACCACGGTCGGCGAGGCGGAAAAGGCTTTGATTCACCTGACGCTGCAGCACACCAAGAACAACAAAACGCGCGCGGCCGAAATTCTGGGCATCAGCCTGAAAACTCTTTTCAACAAGCTGAAGGAATACGGCCAGCAGGACGCCGAAGCGCCGGCATAAACACGCAAAATCCCCATGTTACGCTGGGGGTTTCTCGCGCCTGCGCGCAGTTCAGCGCAGATTTTCAACCGTCATGTCTGATGTCAACGAGCTGAAGAAGACTCCTCTGTTCGATGTCCACCGCGCACTAAACGCCAAGATGGTGGATTTCGGCGGGTGGAACATGCCGGTACAGTATTCGGGCATCATCCAGGAACACAATGCCGTGCGGACGGGTGTTGGCTTGTTCGACGTCAGCCACATGGGCGAGATCGAAGTGTACGGACCGGAAGCTGAAAAGCTGATCAATTACGTGGCCACGAATAACGCCAGCAAATTGAAGCCCGGCCAGGCGCAATATTCGGCGCTGCTCTACGAACACGGCGGCTTCGTCGACGACATTCTGGTGCACAAAATATCCGATAGCGATTTTTTTTTGTGCGTAAACGCGTCGAATCAGGAAAAAGATTTTGAACACATTCAGGCGCACAATCGCTTCAATGCCGAAGTGGTTTACGCAAGCGACCGCTATGCGCAGCTTGCGGTGCAGGGGCCGAAGGCGCTCGAAACGGTTCAAAAGCTGACCGGCGTTAACTTAAGTGCCATCAAATACTACTGGTTTACCGACGGCCAGATTGCCGATGCGCCTGCGCGCATTGCACGCACCGGCTATACGGGCGAAGACGGGTTCGAGCTGTATGTGGCGCCGGAATCGGCTGAGCGCGTGTGGAACGCGGTGCTCGAGGCGGGCAAGGAATTCGATATCAAGCCCTGCGGTTTGGGCGCGCGCAACACGCTGCGCCTCGAAGCCAAGATGGCCTTGTATGGCCATGAAATCACCGCGTCCATCAATCCCTTCGAAGCCGATCTGGGTTGGATTGTCAAGATGGACAAGGGCGATTTCCTCGGCCGGGCGGCATTGGAGAAAATCCAGCAGCAAGGCCTGACGCGCAAGCTGGTGGGCTTCGAGATGAAGGACCGCGGCATCGGGCGCGATGGTTATGAAGTCTGGTTGCACGGCAAACCGGCGGGGTGGGTTACGAGCGGCGGTCCATCGCCGGCGTTGAACAAAAATATCGGGCTTTGCTATTTGCCGGTGGAGAAAGCCACTCCCGGCGAAGAGATTGAAGTGATGATCCGAAACGCGCCGGTAAAAGCGGTAACCGTTCCAACTCCGTTCTACAAGAGGGCAAAGTGAAGTACCCGGAAAATTTTAAGTACACAAAAGAGCACGAATGGGTTCAGGTGGAAGGTGATGAGGCCACAATCGGGATTACCGATCATGCCCAGCACGAGCTCGGCGACATCGTGTTTGTAGATCTGCCGAAGGTGGGTTCGAAGACAACGAAAGGGCACACGTTCGGCTCCGTCGAGTCCGTCAAGGCGGTATCGGACATCTATGCTCCGGTATCGGGCGAGATCATTTCGGTGAACGATCTGCTTTCGAAAAGCCCGGAAAAGTTGAATGAGGACCCGCACGGCGCGGCATGGTTGATCAAACTCCGGCTGGCATCGCCCGATGAAACACGCGATCTTCTAAACGCTGCCGAATACGAAAAATACGTGGGTGCTGAGAGCTAGTTGAGATACCTACCGAAATCAGATTCCGAGCGGCGCGAGATGCTCGCGGCCATCGGCGCGCGAAGCGAAGAAGATCTGATCGCCTATCTGCCTGCCGAAATTCGCTTTCAGCAGCGGCTGAATATTGAAGACGGCAAGAGCGAATACGAAATTGTCGATTACTTCAAACAGCGCGCGGCGGAAAATGCGCTAGGGTCTGCCAGCTTTCTCGGCGCGGGCGTTTATAACCACTACCGGCCTGTTGTCGTGGATACGGTAGTATCGCGCGGGGAGTTCCTCACCTCCTATACGCCCTACCAGGCGGAGATTTCGCAAGGCACGCTGGCCAGCATCTTCGAATTCCAGACCATGGTCTGCCAGTTGACCGGCATGGAAGTGGCGAATGCATCAATGTACGACGGGTCGTCTGCCGTGCCGGAATCGGCCATGATGGCGGTGCGCGTGACGCGCCGCGACAAAATTCTGGTTGCGCGCACCGTCCATCCGGAATACCGCGAAGTGCTGAAGACGTACACGCAACATCAGGGCATCCCCATCGATGAACTCGCGTACGGCAAAGATGGGCGGCTGGATCCGGACGATCTGAAAAAGAAACTCGACGACACGATCGCAGCGGTCATTTTACAGACGCCGAACTTCTTCGGCATTCTGGAGCAGATCCCGGAGATCGCGCGCATCGTGCAAAACAAAGGCGCATTGCTGGTTGTGGTATTTACGGAAGCGGTTGCGCTCGGCTTAATCGAACCGCCGCGGGATGCGGACATCGTTGTGGGCGAATTACAGAGTTTCGCTATTTCGCCCAGCTATGGCGGGCCGTATGCCGGCATCATCGCGACACGCGAAAAGTACATCCGGCAGATTCCGGGGCGGCTTGTTGGCGAAACTACCGACGCGCAGGGGCGCCGCGCCTTTTGCCTGACGCTGGCCACCCGCGAGCAGCATATCCGGCGCGAAAAAGCCACTTCGAATATCTGCACGAACCAGGCGCTTTTAGCTTTAATGGCAACCGTCTTTATGACACTTTACGGCAAGCAGGGCTTGCGCGAGCTGGCCGAACAGAATCTGGCTAAAGCGCATTATCTGGCGGGCAAGTTGCCGCTTCGCTTCGATGCGCCGTTCTTCAATGAATTCGTTGCCGCCACCAACGGCAGATCGCCCGAAGCCATCAATGCCGGGCTGCTGGAAAAGAAAATCATCGGCGGGTTGGACTTGGGCCGCTTCTATCCGGAACTGAGGAACTGCATGCTGTTATGCGCGACCGAGATGAGTAAACGGCAGGACATGGACACGGTGGCCGCCGCATTCGGAAAGCAATGATCAAGAAGGTCTCACAACACATTGTTCAGGAAGAGCCGCTCGTTTTTGAGCTGAGCTCGCCCGGCAAGCGCGGCTACCAGCTTCCGGAACTGGATGTGCCCGCAGTGGATGCCAATGCGGTCCTCGGCAGCGAAAATGTGCGCGGCGAGATTAGCGATTTTCCGGAAATCAGCGAGTTCGAAGTCGTCCGCCATTTCACGCGGCTATCAACGTGGAACTACGCAATCGACCTGGGCCTGTATCCGCTGGGCTCGTGCACGATGAAGTACAACCCGCGCGTCAACGAGCTGGTTGCCAGGACGGAAGGTCTCGCGTGGGCGCATCCCTATCAGCCGGATTCACTCTCGCAAGGCTGCATGGAGATCGTTGCGGCTCTGGAGCGCGCGCTGGCAGAGATTACCGGTATGGATGCCGTGACTCTGCAGCCGGCGGCAGGAGCGCACGGCGAATTCACCGGCATTTTGATGATGCGCGCGCTGCTCGAGAAGCGCGGGCGGGCGCGCAAGAAGGTTCTGGTTCCGGATTCCGCGCATGGAACAAACCCGGCCACGGCGTCTATGGTCGGCTATGCCGTCGAAAATATCAAGTCGAATGAGCGTGGCATGGTGGATGTCGAAGTCCTGAACCGCGTCATGACCGAAGATGTCGCGGGCCTGATGATTACCAACCCGAATACGGTCGGCGTCTTCGAGGAGAACATCCGTAAGATCTGCGGGATCATCCACGACAAGGGCGGATTGGTCTATATGGACGGCGCGAATATGAACGCGCTGGTGGGCATCGCACGGCCGGGCGAGTTCGGCGTCGATGTCATGCACCTGAATCTGCACAAGACGTTTTCGACGCCGCACGGAGGCGGTGGTCCAGGCTCCGGCGCCGTTGCAGTCGCAAAAGTGTTGACGCCTTTTCTGCCCAGCCCGCGATTGAAACGCGACGGCGAAGCCTGGCGCTGGAATTACGATCTGCCGGATTCTATCGGCCGCGTACGCGCCTATTACGGCAACTTCGGCGTGCTGGTTCGCGCGCTCGCCTATATCATGGCGCACGGCGGAAACGGGCTGCGGCAAGCCACGCTCGATGCCCTGCTGAACGCCAACTACCTGCGCGTGCTGCTCGAGCCGTACTACGAGATTGCATACAAAGCTCCCAGCATGCATGAAGCCGTTTTCAGCGATGATCGCCAGGCGAAGAAGGGCGTGCGGACGGGCGATATCGCGAAACGGCTGATCGACTATGGATTTCATCCCTACACGGTCAGCTTCCCCTTGATTGTGCGCGGCGCGCTGATGATCGAACCGACGGAAACCGAGAGCAAGCGCGAATTGGACCTGTTTATCGATGCGATGATCTCTATCGCAAAAGAGATTGAGCAAAACCCGGAGCTGGTACTAACTGCCCCGCATTCGACACGAACAAAGCGCGTGGATGAAGTGACCGCCGCGCGCAAGCCGGTTGTGCGTTGGACGCCTAAGTCAAACGCGAGTCAAGCAGCCGATTAACCATACGCGCGACGACCCCCGGTTTCAGGTCAGTCAGATCTTTCACCGCGATCACTTCTACGTTTTCACCGCGCGGCGCCCAGATTTGTGGCGATCTTGGGCCGAAGATCGCAACTGTTTTCACACCGGTCGCCGCGGCCAGGTGCGTGATGCCGGAATCGTTGCCGATATAGAGCCGCACTCCGGCCAGAAAGCGCGCCACATCCATCAGATTTTCAAATCGCCGCGCTTGGGGCAGATCTTCTTCCGGACCGGCAAGCCATTCGACTTCATAGGGCAGCAGTGCCGCGAGCTCGCGGAATCGTTCGAGCGGCCAATTCTTTGATTTGCTGCCGGAGAACGGATGGATGACGATCGCGTCTCGCTGCTCAACATCTTCAACGCGAATCCGCGGGATCAGGCCCATTGGCGCACCCACCTGTGCAGCATAGAAATCGGTCGCATGCAGCGTGAAATCCTGCGGAAGGGCCGGATAGAATTCGCAGTTCGGATTCATCGACAAAAGCGCCTCCCGAAATTCCGGCCGCTTCGAACCGTACCAGCTCACAATGGAATCGAAGGTCTGAAGCCGGGCCCGTAGATTCAGCGGCATCTGCACCTCCGGAATGCCCACCAGATCGAGACCAGTCGATGCAATGGAGCGCACGCAATCTGCAAATTGGATCAGAGGAACGACGGGAGAAGGGACCCAAAGTTCCGTGTAATCCGCGGCGAGATGTTCGAGTGCGGGAAAGGAAAGGATGCAGTCGCCGATCGCGCCGGGGCGAATGATCAGCCGGCGCATCGGCTTTCAAAACCCGTATAATTGCCGCGCGTTCTCGCGCAACACCATATGCCCGATCTGCTTCGCGTGGTCCAGGTTCAGCTCGCCATCGTGCATCATGCCGGTCAGGGCAATACCGAGCTCTTCGCGAGCAATATGCGCGCCAATCCAGTCCGTTTCGGCCCAGCCTATCGTATCGCTGAAAGGGCTGGCGTCTGAGCCGTAGAGCACTTTTTCCGGCGCCGCTTCCAGATACAAGCGGACCGCGCGCGCGCCTTCCACCGGATACGTCAAATACATGAATGCAGAATAATCCAGATACACATTGGGTTTAAGAATCATCGCAGCCGCCTCGCGCGCAAAAGGCCAGCCACCATGCAGCAGGACAAACTTTGTCTTGCGCAAGGTGGGATCGTTAAACAGCGGTTCAAGCAATAACGGGTTCGCGTTCGCCTCGCGAAAATAGCTGCCTCCGCCCAAAGCACAGTGAATATGAACAGGCAGGTTCAGGCGGCCCGCTTCATACGCAATATAGCGGAACAAGTAATCCTGCAAAAGCTTGTATTCTTCCGGCGATGGCTCCGATGATTGCGAGTAGATTGCGTACACACGCTCGGCTGCTTCGCGCTGCGGATCGCTGATGCTCAAATCACGCAGATACGCAATCTCAAACTTCAGCGCGACTGCTCCGCCGGATTTGAAAGTCTCGAGCCGGTGCGAAATAAACGTGAGGTAATCATCGAAATTAGCAGGAATGTGGCTGAGTTGCGCGTCGTGCAAATAGCCTTGCAGCAATTGCTCTTCGCGAGTGAAAAAGATTTTTTTATCCGGATCTTTCGATTTCATTTCCGTGTTATCCAGCGGGAACAGGAACATGTCGGCAAAGGGAACCCACTTGAAGCGGTCGGGCGTGAGGCCGCGACCCATGGCAACCCGGTTTGCCAGCATGATTTCGGTGTGGCTCTGATTCAAAACCCAAACCGGATAGAGATCGCCCTTTTGCTTTTCGATTTTTTCGCGCAACTCTTCCAGCCTGCTGCGATTCTGCCGGGCATCGGCGGTCTGATCGAAACCATACAAGGCACGCCAGGCCTGCGCGAAGTACGGGCTGCCTTCGCGAAACGGCGCCGGTAGGGCCAGGTCCTGAATGCCTTCCATGGAGAGCGCATCGTAATTTTGATCTTCCTGGCCCGGCGTGGAAACGGCCGCTGGATGCGCATGGTTGTCAATGGCAGAAATCTGGCGCAGCTCGGAAGCGAGCGAGGCGTCGACATACGGGTCCGTCGACGCTGATTTCGTGCACGCCGCCGAAAAGCAGAGTGCTGCAGCCGCAACCATCGGCGCGATTCGCATTTCGCAGAACTTATTCGATGATGACCGGTAACGTTATTTCGATGGAGGCAGGCCGGAAGCACATCTGATTGCTGCAAGCCTGGTAACGAAGTCTGCCTCTCATGGTAGCGGGACCGGGCGGCGCAGCGGCGGGGGCTGCAAATTCGCTGCGGATGTCGAATGTGCCCGTAAAGACGAGCAGGCGATCGTTGCCCACCTGAATCTCTTCCGGTTTCGGAAAGCTGATGGATTTCGTCGCGAGCGGGCCATCCTGCCATGTCAGCTTCAAAGGAATCACGTATTCATCCCTAGGATGATCGCTGTTCACGTGAAAACCAGGCAAAACCTCGACGGTCAGATTTTCAACCGCCGTTGTGCCGCGCTTGATTGTTAGGGGCGTCGGTGGACGCACCGCAAGCTTATTTTGCTGGGCGAAGGAAAAGAGCGGCAGCAGTGTGATGACCAGACTCATCCTGGCAGCCGCGGTCTTCAACGCCCAGCAACGTCTGAATCTCATTGAGGTATTCATTTTTGTCGGCAAGCCCGATATGCGGTGTGAACGCGATACGGCCTTCACGATCAATGATAAAGGTCGTGGGCAGGGAATCCACGCCGCCGTATAGCGCAGCGACCGAATCATTGCCGAGCAGCACGCGGTAATTTACCTTGTGCTCTGCGATATACGGCTTTACAGCCTTCCAGCCGTCCTCGTCCATCGAGATTCCCACAACTTCAAAGCCTTTCGATTTATATTGCTGCTCGAATTGCTCAAACCAGGGGATCTCAAGAGCGCAGGGGCCGCACCATGTCGCCCAGAAATTCAGCAAGACGACTTTGCCCCGGTAATCGCTCAATTTGATGTACTGCCCGCTTGCATCTGTCAGGGTGAACTCAGGAGCCGGCTTGCGATCCTTCGCCGCTTTTGCAGTGGTTTTTTGTTCGTTTTGCCCGGAAACGCAAGCAGAGGAATGCGTGCACGATGAGAGCGCGAAGACGCCCGCGGCTAAACCTAAAAGTGCGGCAGCGATTTTGGAAACCCGCATTCTATGTTCAGTGTATCGCTGCCGCCTTAGAGCAGAAGCGCTTGCGTGCTAAGTTCCGCCAGGGCTAATTATTGACTAACTGGCTTACCTGGCCGGCGCCGTCTACGTCCGAGTGCAGCCATGCCAACCAGGCCCAGGCCGCCGAGCAGAAATGTAGCCGGTTCCGGGATACCCGTCGAGGAAACCGTCACCAGA